>DATCDX010000192.1:0-5353 GCA_036510475.1 Steroidobacteraceae bacterium | reverse complement strand
TTGCGCGGCCTTTTTCGTGAAGAAGCCGTCGCGGCCGATGGCAAGCAGTACGCGCGGCGCCATGAGCAGCACCGCATTGGTCAGACTCAACACCGTCAGCAGCGAAATCACGGTGACGAGTTCGGCGCCGCCCCGCGGCAGAACCACGCGCGCGGCGTCGGCGGCCGGCAGCTGGGAGGCCGCCAGCACCGGCAGCGGCAGTACCCGCAGGAACGCGATGTTGATGAGCACATACAACACCGCGACCAGTACGGTTCCGCCGATGATGGCGCGCGGCAGAGTGCGCTTAGGGTCGGTGCTCTCCTCGGCCAAGTAAATGGGCGAGTACCAACCGTCGTACGTCAAAAACACCGCGCGCAACGCGGTCACGACGGCGCCAAACATGCCTAAGGAAAATATCGGCAGCGCAATCGCCGAAGTCACCGGCGGCGCCGCCCCCGACGCGGCCACCGGCGCTGTGAGAAAGCAGCCCACCACCAAGATCATCAACATGAGGCCGACGGCAACGCTGATCAGGCGCGTCAGGCTGCTGCCGATGCGCAGCCCCGACCAGTGCAGCGCGGTGAATGCGGCAATAATGCCGATGGCGGTGGCCCGCGGGCTGGCGAGCGCCGGTGACCACAGTGCGCCCAAGAAAACCGCCGCAGTGAGCGGCCCATAGGCCAGTGTCGTCACTTGGTTGACCCAATCGCTCCAGCCCACCACGAACCCGGGCCCGCTGCCGAATGCGCGGCGCGCGTAGATGTAAAATCCACCGGCCTCCGGCAGCATCGCGGCGAGCTCAGCGACCGCCACCGCGCCGAGCAAGGCATACAAGCCGCCGACAATCCAGAACAGCACGATCAGCCGCGAATCACCCAGCGCCGCGGCCAAAGTACCCGGCAGCCGCAGGATGCCCACCCCCACGGTGCCGCCGAACACCATCGCAAGACCGAAACCAAGCCCCAGTATCCGTCGTAAAGGACGCGCCGCCGGCATTGCTTAAGGACGTGCTTGAAGTGTCACCGGCGCAGCTTGCGCGACCGCGATGAGCGCCGCAAGCGCCGCGTTAAATCGCTAGAATGGCGCGAATTTCCGCATGCACCTACCTCTGGACCTCAATTGACAACTTTTCTGCTCGCCTTCGGCGCGCTGTTTTCGATCGTCAACCCGCTGTCGGGCGCGTTCATCTTTTTCGGCGCCACCCGCGACTTCGAGCCGCGCGTGCAGGCGCAAATGGCGCGTTGGGTGGCCATTTACGCGTTCGCCATCATGGCCATATCACTGTACGTGGGCGCGTACGTCTTAAGTTTCTTCGGCGTCTCGATCCCGGTACTGCGAGTTGCCGGCGGCATCATCGTCGCCATGACCGGCTGGCGCATGTTGAACGAGCCCGACGCCACTGAGCAGCGGCGCAGCGAGACGCCCAACCCCCGTTCACTGGACGTTCCGCCGAGCCGGCTCGCGTTCTACCCGCTCACCATGCCGCTGACGACCGGCCCCGGCACGATTTCAGTCGCGATTTCCCTGGGTGCCAGCCGCCCCAGCGGTTTCCATGCTCCCGCATTCGCATTCTTCGTCGAGACCCTGGCGGCAACGGTACTGATCGTGATCCTGATCTATGGCTTCTACCGGCGTGCCGGCCGCATCGCCGACTTCATCGGCGCCACCGGCACCACCATCGTGGTGCGGCTGTCGGCCTTCTTATTATTCTGTATCGGCATCCAAGTGTTATGGAACGGCGCCTCGGAACTGCTCAGCACTCTGCCGCTCGGCGCCGCCGGCCACGGCTAAGCGGCGACGTGCCGCCACCGCTCGCGCCTGAGCGCCCCCGCGCAACGCCGCTTACAATTCCGTCCAAAGCCGCAACAGGCTGTGGTAGTGCCCGGCCAGCCGCACCAGCGATTCAGGATCCGCGCCCAGCTGCGTCAAGCGTTGGATGGTGCGATCCAGTTCGAATAGCTGTTCGCGCTTCAAGTCGTCCCGGATCAGGCTTTGAATCCAGAAAACACAGGCGAGGCGCCGCCCTTCAGTGACGGCGTTCACGCGATGTCGCGACGTCGAGGGATAAACGATCATGTCACCCGCGGCTAATTTAATGCTGCGGCTGCCGAAGTCATTCTCCACGACGAGTTCGCCCCCCTCATAGGATTCCGGCGCAGCCAGGAACAGCGTTGCCGACAGATCGGTCCGCAGCTTCTGCACACCGCCGGGCAACGTACGCACCGAGCCATCCACATGCGTGCCGAAATGCATGCCCGGGCCATAGCGATTGAACATTGGCGGATAGACCTTGTTCGGCAGAACGGCGCTGACGAACAAAGTATTGCGCTCCAACGCAGTGACCACGAGATCACCCAACCGGCGCGCCAGCGCGCTCGCCTCCTCCAGCTGCTGATTGCTCTTCACCGCCGCACCCTGATGTCCCGCCGTGACGCGGCCGTCGACCCACGGCGCCTGCTCATCGTCGAGCGCGGCGCGCATCGTCGCCACCGCGTCCGCAGTCACTAGTTGGGGAATGTGCACGAACATAGATTTACGTAGATGCTAACACGAATCATTCGTATTTATGGCGTCTTTATAGCCATGACCGGCCGCTAGATCCTCGGGCCACGTGGTGTAGAGCGGTACGAGAAATCGCCGGCGAGGGCGAACACCCAACCAACCGGTCAACATGTATGTGCCGAGGCTCTAGCCACCGCTATACGCGCTTACGCAGCCCGGCCGGTATCAGTAATACCCCGAGCACTTCGAAAACGGCATGCGCCACCAAAGCCATCACCGCCGCCGGAATCGCGCCCGTGAGAATGGTCGGCACATCGTTCAAGGCGAGGCCGGAGACGATGGGCGCGCCATAGCCCCCCGCGCCGATCAAAGCCGCCAGCGTCGCGGTGCCGATACTGACGATGGTGGCGGTCTTTATTCCGGCCAACATGGTCGGGCTCGCCAGCGGCAGCACCACTCGAAAAAGAATTTGCATCCGATTCATGCCGAAGGCCCGCGCATTCTCCAGATGCTTCGCATCCACCGCGCGAATGCCGGTGAAGGTATTCAACACCACCGGCAATAGGCTATACAAACACAGCGCCACCAAAGCGGGCTTCGTCCCCACGCCGAACAGCGGGATGAGAAAGCACAACAGCGCCAGCGAGGGCACGGTTTGGATCAGCGCGCTCGACAACAGGATCGCCTGCCCGGTCGCGTGAAAGCGAGCCGCCAACACCCCCAAGGGAATGCCGACCAGCACCGAAAACAGCAGCGACACCCCAACCAGCCACAAATGTTCTCGGGTACGGCGCAATATTTGCTTCGTCGTGCTTTCCGTATCCGGCGTCTCGGAGCCGAGAAATTGCGCCGCAATTTTCGCAAAGCTGACTTTTTTAATATCCGCCTGTGCATTCATGTCCAGCATCGCTTCTTTGCTGATCGAGCCCTCCAGCTGCCGCAGCACCTGCCACTCACCCGGGTGCTTATCCACGAAAGCCTTCCTCGCCACCCACACCGCCTGATAGACCGGAAAGTACGCGTGATCGTCCTTCAGCACCCGCAAATCAAGCTTCTTGATCTTTGCATCGGTCGAGTACACGTCGATCACATCCACCGCACCGTCGTCGATCGCCTGAAACGACAGGCTGTGCTCCATGCGGGTGACCTTTTGCGGATTGAACTTCAGGTGATAGCTATCCAGCATGCCGCGATAGCCATCCTGGCGATCCATGAACTCATAACTGAACGCCGCCCTGACCTTAGACTCGATGGGCGCCAGATCGCCGATCGAGCGCAGACCGTGTTTTTCCGCAAAGGATTCCTTCACCGCCAGCGCATACGTATCGTCGAATCCCAAAGGCGCGGAAATCACCAAGCCCATTTTCAGCAGCGCCTCCTGAATTTCCTCCAAAGATTTGAGGTCCGGCCTCTTCAGAATGGCCTCCGCCAAAGTGCCCGTGTAATCCGGGTACACATCGATCGCGCCCTTCTTCAACGCCTCGAACAATATGCCCGTGCTGCCCATGCCGAGCTTGCGGTTGACCGGCACATGCGACGACGACTCGATCGCCTGCGCCGCGATTTCCCCCAAGATATAGCCCTCCGTGAAAATCTTCGAGCCGACCACGATGGTGTCCGCCGCGAACGACACCCGCGAAAACAGGCTCCCGAGCAGCACGGCGATGAGGGCCGCGCTCCTCATTGCAGCTCCTTTATATCGGGCAGGCTGCGCTGTGCATTGATGAACTGCGTAACGAAGGGACTGACCGAGTGCAGCAGCAGGTCGCCATAGCTGCCCGTCTGCACCACCTTCCCTTCGTGCAGCAGCGTGATCTGTTCCGCCAGGTACACCGCCTCGCCGAGATCATGGGTCACCAGCAGCACGGTTTTCCCCAATCTCTGGAAAATGGACTTCAGTTCCCGCTGCAAACTGCGGCGGATCAGCGGATCGAGCGCCGCCATCGGTTCATCGAGCAGCATCACCGCCGGGTCCATCATGGCCGCGCGCATGATCGCCACCCGCTGTTTCTGCCCGCCGCTCATCTCCTGCGGAAAGCGATTCAGAATTCCCCCATCCAGCTCAACCAGCTTGCGCAATTCCTCGACGCGCGCTTCGATTCTGGATTTCTTCCAACCCCGCAAGCCCGCGATCAACGAAACATTGTGCCTGCCCGTGAAATGCGGAAACAGCCCGCCATCCTGCGGCACGTAGCCGATACGGTTCGACCACTCGCGCTGACTGAACGACATCAGCGCCTGGTCATTGATCTTGACGTAGCCCTGATCGAAGGGCAGCAAGCCCAACGTGATTCGCAACAGCGTCGTCTTCCCCGAACCGCTCGAGCCGATCAAGGCGTGGGTCGCACCCTGCGGCACCGTCAGGCTCACATCGCTGAGCACCAGCCGGTCCTCGAAGGTCTTGGATATATTCTGAAGTTTGAGCATGGTCGTGAATCTGGGCCCTGCGTTGTCTCATCGGCGAGCTTGGCGGGAAGGCCGAGTGCAGTAATTCCCGCAATCGCGCCGCGCCGCGCGTGATGTGTGATTTGACCGTTCCGAGAGGCAGCGCCGCGCTCGAGCGGATTTCGGCGTGACTCATGCCCTCACTATACGCGAGCACGACGCACAGCCTAACTCCCGCCCGGGCGCGCCGGCCGCACTGGTCACGCCGGCCGCACCGGCTGCCAACCCATCGACGCTCAGAGCGAATCGATCTCCTCACGGCTCAGCATGCGCCACTGCCCCTTGGGCATGTCGCCGAGCGCGAGAGATCCAATCGCCACGCGCACCAAGCGCGCCACCGGCACATCGAATGCCGCCAACAAGCGGCGTATCTGCCGATTGCGGCCCTCATCCAACACGATTTCCAACCACGCGCTCTTTTCAC
>DATCDX010000191.1:0-3014 GCA_036510475.1 Steroidobacteraceae bacterium | reverse complement strand
CCGGACATGCGCCTCGACTCCCGTGGCCGAGAAACTTAATTGCACCCGCGGCTGGGCGTCGCCGCCGGAACTCGACAACGTGGTTCTTTGAATCTCCTGTGTTTGCCGCACGATTTCCTCGCGATAGTCCTTCAGGGCGCTGGTCACCGCCGCGATCAGCTTGATTTTGATCGCGGCATAGTCCACGCCCGCAGGGAGCTTCAAGGTGATGTCGTGCCAGCCGAAGTCGACACCGGGAATCTGCTTGAACAATCCGCTCGATACTTGGAAAACGATGGAGTTCGCAAACGCAACGACCCGTCCGGTCGGACCCGACAGCCCATGTCCGCCCAGTTCCATGAGATGCAGCCGGACCAATCCTAAGTCGATGACCTCACCGGTGACGTCGCCAATCTGCACGCGATCGCCAACGCGAATTCCGAATTTTCCGATCAAAAAGAAATAGCCCACGATGGATACCAGCACGCTTTGCATGGCGACGGCGAGACCGGCGGTGATGAGGCCGGCAAAGGTGACTATTGAACCCAGTTCGCTCGCGAAAGCGAAGCCTACGATCACGATAACCAAGCACCACAACGCGATCTTGCGCAACAACAGCAATTGATATCGACGCCGCGAATCCTGCACGTAGCGCAGTACTGCGCGCCGCCAAACTTCCGCGGCGATGAATACCGCCGTCAACAGCACCGCGAGCAGACCCAAGCGCAGTGCCAGCCTCTTGAGTGCGCCAATGTACTGGTTCTTGACGGCATCGCGCCAGTTACCCAAATTGCGCCGGTATTGGCTGAGCAGCATGCCCTCCTTGCTCAACGGGATCAGCAGCGCGGAGGTCTGCTTGAACTGGCTCGCCAAGGTGTCGAGCTGGCTGCGCACTTGGTTGAGCATGGTGCTATCGGCGCTATCGGCCTGGGCCGCAAGGACATCTCCGCGAGCCGACAGCGCCTTCAATTGGTCGACCAGAGGCGCGCGAATTTGAGCGAACGTGTTTTGCAGGGCCTCGCTGCTCCGGTCGACCGTCTTGATGGTGGCGCTCTTCTCCGAAATGCGCACCACGTTCGCAATCAAATCCCAGATGCCGAATCGAGCCGCGGCACTCTCTCGCGCACCGGCGAATGCCGAAACAAGCGGTGCGGAGGCCGCCGTGGCCGGCGCGCTTGCCGGTGTGGAATTGGGCGCCGCGGAAGCCGCATCAGCCGCGGACGGCAGCGCGACCGCCATGGCATCGATCTGCGCCTTCAGCGCGCCCGCGCTAAAGCCGTTCTTGTCGCTCTGGCCGGCAAATGCCGACATCGTGTTGAGCAGGCTTTTCCTCGCGTCGATCAAATCAAGCTCGCCCTGCAGTTCGGAGACCTTTGCCCGCAGTTCGATCCTTTGCTTTGGCGGTGCCGTCGCCAGCTGCTGCTGCTGGGACTCCAGTTCCGCTTTGACCGTCATTCCCTGCGCGTTGAATTTGCTTTGTAGCTGCGCCAGAGTTTGGGTGGAGGTCCCGGTATCGCCGCTACTCTGGACGGCGGGCTGTTTGACCAGAATGTCGGCATTAGCCCGCGCAATCTCGAACGCCAACGCCACCACCCGGCTCGCGGTCCGTCGATTGTCGTACAGGATCAATACATCGCTGGGTTGGTTGGCCGCCTGTTGTTGAATGCCGAGCGTGCGATACCAGTCAATCGTTTGATCCAGTAGGTCGATCACCTGCGGGCCGGTCATCGGCGCGGGGGTTGCTGCCGTCGGCGAGGCTGCCGCCGGTGAGGCCGGTGAGGCCGGTTCACGTGAGGTTGCGGCGCCGGCCGCAACAGGCGGAGGTTGCCTGGGTGCGGTGTGCGCAGTGGCCGCAGCGCTCGCGCACACAGCGCACATGGAAAAGCCAAGGACGGCAAGAAGCGCCCGTGCGGCGCCTGAACATGAATAGCGAGGGTGGAGCGTTGACATCGGCGAATCGTATCCCAACCGGCGACCCTATGACTCAAGGAAAAAACAGCCGCGGCGGCCACGATGCGATGAAATCTTGCCGGATAAGCCGCTAGAATCGCGGCATCGGCGCAATGGGCGCCCCAGCAGCCGGCGAGTTGACCATGTTCGAGTTGAAGAGTGCGATTACCGATGTGCCGGATTTCCCGCGTCCCGGCATTCTGTTCCGCGATATCACGCCGTTGCTGCGCGATCACTTCGAGGATACGGTGCAGGCCTTGGATGCACTGCTGACGAACGAGGAGTGGAATGAAGTCGACGCCTTGGCGGGAATCGAATCGCGCGGCTTCATCCTGGGCGCGGCGCTGGCGGTCCATCGCCGTAAGGGATTCGTGCTGGTCCGCAAGCAGGGCAAGCTGCCGCCGCCGGTGGTCGATGTGGCCTATGAACTCGAATACGGTTCCGGGGTGCTGGAGATGCAGCGCGGCCAGGGCCGCTTGCTGCTGATCGACGACGTGCTCGCGACCGGCGGCACCATGAGCGCCGCCGCTGACCTCTGCGAACGGGCGGGCTATCGGCTGCACTCGCTGCTGGTCTTGATCGATCTGAATATCGTCAAGAACTACGCTTGGCGGAATCTGCGCTTGCGCGCAGCCGTCAATTACTAGCCACGCATTTCAATGCCTGAGTTGCCGTGTGTGCTGGTGGTCATCGCCCTGCAAGCGGAAGCGGCGGGGGTATTCGAGGCGGCGGCGGTTCCGGTGCTGTACTGCGGCGTCGGAAAAATCAATGCCGCCATCACGCTCACCCGGGAATTTACCCGATACGCACTGCGCAATCAAGCGATGCCCTTGGTGCTGAACTTCGGTTCGGCGGGCAGCCGTCGCCATGATGCCGGAACCCTGGTGGCCTGCCACGAATTCGTACAGCGCGACATGGATGTTCGAGGCTTGGGATTTGCGCTGGGCGTGACGCCCTTCGATGAGGCGCCGGCCACGTTGCGCTTCGATCCCGTGTTCGAGCATTTACCCGTGGCTGTTTGTGGCAGCGGTGATTCGTTCGCCGTGGCGGACTGCGAAATGGACTGTGCGGTGGTGGATATGGAA
>DATCDX010000190.1:0-2311 GCA_036510475.1 Steroidobacteraceae bacterium | reverse complement strand
TCTTGTGCAAGGCGTCTTCGAGCAGCGGCGTGAGCAGGCTGCACGGTTGAAACATGCCGCCGGAATAGGACACCGGCAGCGGCGCCTGCGGCGGAACGGCCAACTGGGCGCGTACGGCATGAACGATTGCCGCAAGTTCTTGCGCGGCCGAGTCGACTATGCGCCGAGCGTGGATGTCGCCCGCACGGGCAGCCTGAATCACGATGGGTGCCAGTGCGGCGATTTCACTTCGAGGCATGGGCGGTGGTCCGTAGACGGCCGCACACACGTCGAGGTCGGCAGCCAATCGAAAGTGCTCGCGCATCAGACCGTACAAGGGGCCCCTGTCCAACCTGCCGTCGCTCATCTTAGAAAAGAGATTCAGGCCTTCGCGCGCGACCCAGTACGCCGAGCCTTCATCGCTGAAAAGCTCGCCCCATCCTCCAGCGCGCGCAGTTCGGGACTCGAACTCTCCGTAGGCGATGGAGCCCGTGCCGGCCACAATGTTGATTCCGTCGCAGCCGGCGAGGGCAGCTGCCCAGCCGCACACCATATCGTTGACGCAGCGGCACTTCTCTAGCGGCAGAACGCCTGAGGCGATCTCATCCAAACGAGGGATCAGCGCGCTGTCCTCGCCGTATGCCGGCAAGCCGATGCAGGCATACGTGATGTCGGCCGGCAACATTGAGGCCTGCGCGAGCGTCGCGCGAATGCCCTGCATGAGCATGGCCTGAAGCGCGTCCAGCCCAGTCTCAAGATAATAGGCCGAGCCCTCGCGCCGTGCCGCCAGCACGCTTCCTAACTCATCGATCAACAAAAAGTCGGTCTTGGTGCCCCCGCCATCGACGCCAAGGAAAGTCCTCACCGTTTCCGATCCCAGGGATGGATGGTAAAACCCGGTACGACGCGGTTGACGACGCCCTTCGCATTGGGCAAGTCAGGCCGAAGGCCCAGTGCCAGCGATTGTAGGAATGCCAGGGTTTGAGCGAATGCCACGTAGGGAAAGCACAAGCCGAGACTCGATGCCGGCATCGCGCCCGCCACCGCGATGTTGTCCGCGTGCTGAGAATGTTCTACAGCGTCGGCGCTCAACGCAATCACGCGCCCGGCGACGCCATCCGTACGCAGTTCGTTGAGTACATCCATCTCGTAACGGCGAGTGTAAGAATCATTGCTGAGGAACATGACCACCAGCGTCTTGCCGTTCACGATGGTTTTCGGACCGTGGCGAAAGCCCAAGGGCGTTTCAGACAGCGTGACCACCCTGCCATCGCTCAGTTCGAGCATCTTCAGTGCCGCCTCACGCGCCAGGCCCTTATACTCATTGCTGCCGAGGTAGACCACCCGCTCGAAACCCGTCCGCGCCAAGGCCGCGGCCACCGCGGTTCCGGCATCGAGGATGCGGCCCGTCCACTCCGCGAGCGCCGCGGCCCGTGTATCGGGCAACAGCTTGAACCCCAGCGCGGCAGCGAGCAGCATGCCGGAAAAGCTCGAGGTCATGGCAAAGCCGCGGTCGTTGGTTTCCTCCGGCAGGAGCACGGCGCGCGCATTCTGCGCGGCCTGCCCGTACCGATACAGGGCACCGTCTCGATTACAGGTAACAATGAGATGATGACACTCGGCCGCAGCTTGTTCCGCCAGCTTGAGCGCGGCCACGCTCTCCGGACTATTGCCCGATCGCGCAAATGAAACCAACAGTGTCGGGGCAGCCGGCGGAAGCCAACTGTCCGGCGACCCGACCAGGTCGGTGGTCGCGACCGCATGAGCCCTGAAGCCTGCCCGTGTCAGGGCGGGCGCAAGACACTCGCCGACGAACGCTGAGCTTCCGGCCCCGGTCAGCACGATCCGCAAGTCCGGACGGCGCAGCAGCGGGTCAAGATAGGCGCGCAAGGCGCCGGCGCCCTCCGCCATGAGCCTTTCGATGTCGACCCAGAGGGGGGGCTGCTGCGAGATCTCGCGCGCGGTCCAGTATCCACCCGCGTGCTCAAGCTCCGCTTGCGTCTTTCCAAGATAGTCCATTCGGCTCCTTAAGTCCTGCATGCGTCCGCATAATGGCGCAGCACCTGCGCGACACCATCGAGCACCAGCTCGCGCGGGTTGTTTCTCAATCGGCCGTCGCGGATCGCGGCGTACTGCAGGGGTAGATACTGGCTGACCAAAGTCAGGGGCACTTTCACGGCCGCCAGGCCCTCCAGCAGCTGCGTGCACGCCCGCGTCGCTTCAGGCGTGCTCCAGTAGTAGCGGACCCGGTCGCTCAAGCTGAATTGCAAATCGAATTGCCGGCGAGCGGCGTCCAGGTAGTACGTCTTCCAATACTTGGGATCGCGAGTCA
>DATCDX010000189.1:0-2946 GCA_036510475.1 Steroidobacteraceae bacterium | reverse complement strand
CAGGAATATGGCCCACTGGCAGCTGTCCGGAATATCGGGTGTTTGATGCATGATTTCGACGATGGGGTAGCGGTCCTCCTGAGCGATGGACATGTAAATACGCGGCATCAGCGGAAAGTGATAGGCCATGTGGCACTCGTCGCCATCGCCGAAATATTCGCGCACATCTTCAGGCCACTGATTGGCCTCCGCCAGCAGAAAGCGGTTCTGGTATTGCGCATCGATCGCGGCGCGCAATTGTTTGATCACCGCATGCGTCTCGCGCAAATTTTCGTTGTTGGTGCCTTCACGCTCGACCAGGTAGGGAATCGCATCGAGCCTGAAGCCGTCGACACCCATGTCGAGCCAGAAGCGCATGATTTGCAGCACCGACTCCAAGACCTGCGGATTGTCGAAATTCAGGTCGGGCTGATGGCCGAAGAAGCGGTGCCAATAATATGCTTTGGCTTGCGGGTCCCAGCTCCAGTTCGAGGTCTCGGTGTCGGTGAAAATGATGCGCGTGCCGAGATACTTCTGGTCGGTATCGCTCCAGACATAGAACTCGCGCTCGGCCGATCCCGGCGGAGAATTGCGCGCCGCCTGGAACCAGGGGTGCTGGTCCGAGGTGTGATTGATGATTAATTCCGTGACCACCTTCAGTCCCAAAGTGTGCGCCATGCTCAACATCGCGCGAAAATCCTCCAGAGTTCCGAACTGCGGGTGCACGTTCTGATAATCGGCAATGTCGTAGCCGTCGTCCTTGAGCGGCGAGGGGTAGAAAGGCATCAGCCAAACCGTATTGACGCCGAGATCCCGGATGTACTCCAGTTTCGATGTCAGACCCTTGAAGTCGCCGATACCGTCATCGTTCGAATCGAAGAATGATTTGACGTTGACCTGGTAGACCACCGCGTCCTTGTACCAAAGCGCGTCATCGGTGCCTCCGGCCGCGGGCGCGGCGGTGGCAGCGGTCACGGTTGTGGTCGCAGCTGTAGCGGTGGCGGTGGCAGTGGCAGTGGCAGTGGCAGTGGCGGCGGACACGGCGGGATCGGCGGGGGCTTGCGCTTCGTTCATTGCTCGACGCGTCACATGTAGTAGTCGAAATCCTGTTCGCTACGCATACGCCGGCGCAGTCTGAACACATGTGCCGGCGCGCGCGCCGGATCCAGCCGCACGTAGTTACGGCCGCCACGCCATATGTAGCGCTGATCGCTCAGCAAGTCATGCACCTGGTAGGGCTGATCGGCCTTAAGCTTCAACGTGCCGATGTCGAGTTCGATCCAGCCCGATTGCGCGTGATGCGGGTCGAGATTCACGACGGTCAAAATCACGTTGCCCGAGACCGTGTCGATTTTCAAATAGGCGATCAGCTGTTCGTTGTCGATATCGCAGAAATGCAGGCCGCGGTCGGATTGCAGCGCGGCGTTGTCGCGGCGAATCCGGTTCATGCGCGCAATCAACGACCACAAACTGTCAGGTTGTTCGAGAGCCCAGTGGCGCAACTGGTATTTCTCCGAATCGCGGTATTCCTCGCTGCCCGCTTCCCGCGGCGCGCTGTCCAGAAGTTCGTAGGTCGGACCGTAGATGCCGTAATTCGCCGCCAACGTCGCCGCCAGCACCAGTCTCGCGGCGAATACCTGCCGCAGACCCGATTGCAGCGTCTCGTGCAGGATGTCCGGTGTATTCGGCCACACGTTGGGACGGTAGTACTGGCGGCCAGGGCCGAGCGCGAGTTCGCTGAAATACTCCGTGAGTTCGCGCTTGGTATTTCGCCAGGTGAAGTAGGTGTACGACTGCGTAAAGCCCAGCTTGGCCAGCCGCTGCATCACCTTGGGCCGCGTGAACGCTTCAGCGAGCAAGATCACATCGGGATGCGCCCGCTTGATCTCGTTGATCAGCCACTCCCAAAACGCGAAGGGTTTGGTATGCGGGTTGTCGACGCGGAATATTTTGACTCCCTGCGCGATCCAGTAATCAACGATGCTCTTGAGTTCAGCCCACAAGGCCCGCCAATCTTCGGTCTCGAAGTCGAACGGGAAAATGTCCTGATACTTCTTCGGCGGGTTCTCGGCATATTGCACGCTGCCATCGGGACGATGCTTGAACCATTGCGGATGCGCGCTGACGTAAGGGTGGTCCGGCGCGCACTGAAACGCGATGTCGAGCGCGATTTCGATTCCAAGCTCCCGCGCCCGTTCCAAAAGATGACGGAACTCCTCCAGGTTACCTAGTTGCGGCAGGATCTCTTTGTGCCCGCCCTCGGCTGCGCCAATCGCCCACGGGCTGCCGACATCTCCAGGGTCCGCGCTCAGCGTATTGTTCGTGCCTTTGCGGTTCAGCCTTCCGATCGGATGGATGGGAGGGAAGTACAGCACGTCAAATCCCATGCCGGCGAGGTATGGCAGCCGCGCCTCGACATCGCGAAATGTCCCGTGGTGACCCGGAACGGCGGCAGCCGAGCGTGGAAACAATTCGTACCAGCTGCTGAAGGCGGCCCGCTTGCGGTCGGCGGTCAGCTCCAGCGTTGTCGTAACGGCCATGGCGCGGTCCGCGTAGCGCGCCATCAGCGAGGCGCGCGCGGCATCGAGCGCCACCGCTTTCAGCGCGCCGACATCGGCGTCGGCGGCAGAATTGGCGTCGTGGGCGGGGTCGGCCTCGCCGGCTGCACCGCGTAATTGCTCGGCCCATTGGGCGAGAATCGCAGCATCGCCGCCTTCGGCGCGCGTGGCCGCCTCACCGATGAGCCCGGCGCCGACCCGCAAGGCCACGCGAATATCCGCAAAATCATCGCGTCTTTCGAGTTCGCGTCGCCACGATTCAAAATGGTCCACCCACGCCGACACCGTGAAGCGATAGCGGCCCGGGAGCTGCGGGGTGAACTCGGCGGTCCAGACATCGTTGGACGCAGCCTTCATCTCGACCTCGCGGCCTTCACTCGCGTTCGCGCTCGCGGTCGCGGTCGCGGTC
>DATCDX010000188.1:0-6855 GCA_036510475.1 Steroidobacteraceae bacterium | reverse complement strand
ACGCCGCCATACTGAAGCTGCGGCCCCCCATGCCTTTTGGTCGCGAGCATGCCGATCAGTTGGCGCAGGCCATCGATGCGGCCGCCGCTATGGTCGATTCCGACGGCGCGGCCGGCCAAGCGCCTATAAAGTCCTAGACCTTGGCACAATGATGTTGGCCGGTTGTTTGGTATTCGCCCGCCAGGCTAAGTCGCTGCCCGGCGACGGGGCAGCAGTCGCCGGGCAGCGACTTAAGCCTTTCTGGCGAATTCTCATACCGCTCGACACCACGGCGCAAAAGTCACTCGAATTGCTCTCTTGCGCGGCGATATATATATCGGCCCTATAAACCCGGTCAACATCACTGCGCAGAGGTCCTAGGTGCCCACTAAGCGCTCGAATTCCGGCACGATCTGGAACAGATCGCCGACCAACCCTAGGTCAGCCACCTCGAATATAGGCGCCTCACCGTCCTTGTTGATCGCGACGATAGTGCGCGCATCCTTGATGCCGGTCAGATGCTGGATCGCACCGGAGATGCCGATGGCGATGTATATGTCGGGCGAGATGATCTTTCCCGTCTGGCCGACCTGCATTTCATTCGGCGCATAGCCGGCGTCAACCGCCGCTCGCGAGGCGCCGACCGCCGCACCTATCTTGTCCGCGAAACTGAACAGCAACTTGAAATTCTCCGCGCTGCCCAAGGCGCGCCCGCCGGACACCACGCGCTTGGCCGTCTGCAGGTCAGGCCGGTCGGTGGAGCCGGTTTTCGCGCCTAGGTAGCGAGTGTGCGAGGGCAGGGCGACTTCGAGGGTCTTGGATGCGATAGTGGCATTGCCGCCGGCGGCCGCAGCTTCGAAGGATGCGACGCGCACCGTCGCGACCAGCTTGCGCGCAGGGTCGGCTTCGATCGTGACGATGGCATTGCCGGCATAAATGGGCCGGCGAAACCGATACGCTGCCTCGACCGCCATCAGATCGCTGACTTGCGGCGCGCCGAGCAATGCCGCAACGCGCGGCATGAGATCCTTGCCGAAACTCGTCGAGGGCCCGAATACATGAGTGTAATCCGCGGCGAGGGCCGCGAGTTGGGGGGCGAATATTGCAGCGAGCGGGTGCTCATTCTCAGGCCGATCCACCCGCAGCACCGATTTAACTCCGGCGACTGCGGCCGCCTGGGAGGCCACCGCGACGGTATCCGCGCCCAATAGAACTATCGTAATTTCGGCGTCCGGAACGCTGTTCGCGCAAGTGACGCATTTCGCTGTGGCCGGGTTCAGCGCCTTTCCGTCATGTTCACCGACAATGAGTATCTTGTGCATCAGATCAAACCCTTCTTTTTGAGTACATCGACGAGCTCAGCCACATCTTTCACCATCACGCCTTTTTGGCGCTGTGCCGGCGGCTCGGTCTTCACGGTGGTGAGCAGGACGCCCGCGCTGACGCCGAGCGCTTCGAGCGACGTCACCTCCAACGGCTTTTTCTTGGCCTTCATGATGTCCGGCAGTTTCACGTACCGCGGCTCATTCAATCGCAGGTCCACAGTGACCACGGCCGGCAGATCGACTTCAATGGTTTCCAAGCCTGCGTCAATTTCGCGCGTGACCGTGGCTTTGTCCCCGGCGATCTCCACCTTCGACGCGTAGGTGGCCTGCGGCCGCTCCCAGATCGCGGCGAGCATTTGACCGGTTTGATTGGCGTCATCGTCGATGGCTTGTTTGCCCAGGAAGATGATGTCGGGCTGTTCTTTTTTCGCCAAAGCGAGAAACGTCTGAGCGGCAGTCAATGGTTCCACGGAAGCCGCCGTCTGTACGAGAATGGCGCGATCGGCGCCCATGGCAAGCGCCGTGCGCAGCTGTTGTTGAGTGTCGGCGACGCCAATGCTGACCGCGACCACCTCGATATTGGCGCCGCGCTCTTTGATGCGCAAAGCCTCCTCGAGCGCAATTTCGTCGAACGGGTTCACGCTCATTTTCACGCCGTCGAGCATGACGCCGCTGCCGTCCGGCTTGACGCGGATACGCACGTTGTAATCGACGACGCGCTTGATACAAACCATGATCTTCTGCATTACCTCTCCTAAGCCGTTTCCGGCGCGCCCTTGGCACGCTTCTCGGCCTGTTGTTCCGAAAATAGAGTACTGATTTTAGCCGCGTAGCGGCGCAATTTTGGCAAAAACCGCTCGAGACCCGCCTGCGCCGGCACCGCGGAGGCGGCAAAACGCACCGTCAGGCTGGCCAACACACCGTCGGCCACCAGAATGGGCACGCTCAGGCTAACCTCTTCCATCAGACGGCGCGTGCGCGTGGTCATGGCGTGGCCCTGAGCCTTGATCTGCGCCAGCGTTCGCGTAAGGTCAGCGCGCGCCCGGGCCCACTTGTCCTCGTCCTTATCGGAGCGTGCCAACAGGTCAACGACCGTCTCACGCTCCGCCTCGGAGCAATTCGCAAGATAGACGCGCCCCGCGGCGCTGGTCAGCAGCGGTGTGCGAAAGCCCGCGGAATAACGCTCGATTGCGAGCGCGCCGCTATGATCCGTGGTCTCGCGCACCAGCATCGTCGTGCCGGACAAGGTGGCGATGGACACCGGCCAGACGATGTCGCTGCACAACTCCATTATTAGCGGTTTCGCGATCTGGGTCAGCCATGCCTCGTCGGCGAACCCGTCGCTCAAGGCTCTGACCAAAATGGTCAATCGATAGCGGTCATCCGCCGCGTCCCGGAACACGTATCCGGCGTTGCACAGGGTTTCCAAAATTCTATAGACGGTGGTGCGCGGCAAACGAATTTCATGAGCCACTTCCGACACCGTCGCGCCGTCGCGCAAATTCAGAAAAGTCAGCGCATCTAGGCCGCGCATGAGCGCGCGGATTGGGCGTGTGGATTCCATGAAACCTCAGGTCAGCGGAAGCGATCGGCAAGCTCTGCCAATCATTCGGCGCGCTAGTTTAAGGATCGGCGCTTCCCTTGTCCACCTTGCGGTCAGTCGATAGACTGAAGCTTAGATGTTTCGCTACTTTCTCAAGCGTCTGGCCGCCGCCATTCCCACTCTGTTCATCATTGTCACGATTACTTTTTTTCTGATCCGCGCGGCTCCCGGCGGCCCGTTCGACCAAGAGCAGACCCTGCCCCCCGAAATTATGGCAAACCTGCAGAGCGCCTACGGCCTGGATCAGCCGATCTTAACGCAGTACGGCCGCTATCTGCGTGCCCTGGCGCATGGCGATTTTGGCCCCTCATTCAAATACAAGGATTTTTCGGTCACGGAACTGATTGGGCAGGGCTTCCCGGTGACGCTGCAACTCGGCGTGATCGCCATGGGGCTGGCATTGCTCCTGGGTATTCCCTTAGGCACGTTTGCGGCGCTTCACCACAACCGCACCGCCGACTACGCCACGATGTCGCTGGCGGTGGCGGGCATCACCATTCCTTCATTCGTGGTGCTGCCCTTTCTCGGCTTGTTGTTCGGGATTTACTTGCGCTGGCTGCCGGTCGCCGGCTGGGAGCCGGGCTCGGTGCGATATCTCATCTTACCGGTGGTGGCGTTGGCGCTGCCGCCGCTCAGCGTCATTGCGCGGCTCACGCGCTCCAGCATGCTCGAAGTGCTGCGCAGCCACTACGTGCGCACAGCGTTCGCCAAGGGATTGCCGTTGCACCGGGTCATCATGCGGCACGCGCTACGACCCGCGCTGATGCCGGTGGCGAGCTATCTCGTCCCGGCAGTCGCCTCGATCATGACGGGCTCACTGGTCGTGGAATCCATCGCCGGCCTGCCCGGTATCGGCCGATACCTGGTGCAAGGCGCGCTCAATCGGGACTACACCCTGGTCATGGGCATGGTCATCATTTATTCGGCTTTGCTCATCGGCATGGGGTTGCTCGTCGATCTGCTGTATGCCTGGCTCGATCCACGAGTGAGGCTCGAACAATGAGCACCGTCATGGCCGGGCCGCCCCCGCCGGCCGGCGGACTATGGCGTGACGCCGCGCGTCGTCTTAAGTCGAATCCCGGCGCGAGAATTGCGCTGGCCGTCATTTGCGTCATCGTGGCACTGGCTTTATTCGGGCCCTGGTTCAATCCGAACAGCATCGAGACGCTGGATTGGTCGCACGTGGCTGCGCCGCCCGGCTTGCAAGGCGCGCATTGGTTCGGCACCGATCGCCTGGGGCGCGATCTGTTCGTGCGCACCCTCGAAGGCACTCGCGTGTCGTTGAGTGTGGGATTGGTGGCGAGCCTCGTCAGTTTGATCGTCGGCGTGAGCTATGGAGCCGTCGCCGGTTACATCGGCGGGCGCACGGACGAGTTGATGATGCGGATCATCGAGATCTTGAGCGGACTGCCGCTGATCTTCTTCGTGATATTTTTGACGGTGATATTCGGGCGTAACGAATATCTCTTGTTCTTCTCCATCGGCGCGGTCGGTTGGCTGACGATGGCGCGCATCGTACGCGGCCAAACCTTGAGCATTCGCCAGCGTGAATTCATCGAAGCCGCGGTCGCGTCGGGCGCCGGTACCGGCCGCATCATCGTCAAGCACGTGATTCCGAACGTCATCGGGCCGGTCATCGTTTACGCGACGTTGACCGTGCCGCAAATCATCATGTTCGAGAGCTTTCTGAGTTTCTTAGGGTTGGGCATTCAGGAACCGCAGGCGAGCCTGGGCACGCTGATCGCCGCAGGCGCCGGTGAAATGGAGGCGGCGTCCTGGATGCTGCTGATACCGGGGGGCTTCCTGGCCGCGTTGCTGCTTTGTTTGAATATTTTCGGCGACGGGCTGCGCGACGCCCTCGACGTAAAAGAGCGTTGATGGCGCCGACGTCCATCCGCATGCACCCGACCCTCGCCATCGATGAACTCAGCGTCGGCTTCGCGCATCGCGGCGCGAATATCGCGGCCGTGCAGCGGATCTCGTTGGCGGTATCGCCGGGCGAGTGTCTGGGTATCGTCGGGGAGTCGGGTTCCGGCAAGACCCAGGTGTTCATGGCGGCCATGGGATTGTTGGCAAGCAATGCCAAGGCCGAGGGCAGCATACGTTTCGAAGGCGATGAAATATTGGCCGCACCTGCGCCGCGGCTGAACCGCGTGCGTGGTTCCAAGCTCACGATGATTTTTCAGGATCCCATGACGTCGTTGACGCCGCATTTGAAAATCGGCACTCAGCTTGCCGAGGTGCTGGTTTGCCATGCGGGCATGACGTGGCGCGACGCGCGGCTCGCCGCGCGCGCCATGCTGGAACGGGTTCGAGTGCCGGAGCCTATGCGCCGGCTGAACCAGTATCCGCATGAGTTGTCTGGCGGCCTGCGCCAACGGGTCATGATCGGCATGAGCTTGTTGTGCAAACCCTCGTTGGTCATCGCCGATGAGCCCACGACCGCGCTCGACGTGACCGTTCAGGCGCAGATCATGGATTTATTGCGTGCTGTGCGCGAGGAATTCGGCATGGCGCTGGTGCTGATCAGTCATGACCTCGCAGTGGTGGCCGGACTCGCGGACCGGATTCTCGTGATGTATGCGGGCCGGGTCGTGGAGAGCGCGTCGGCGATCGAGTTATTTCGTCATGCGCAACATCCCTATACCGCGGAGTTGTTGAAGTGCATCCCGGATATATCCGGGCCGCGTCTTACGCGACTACCGACTCTCCCCGGGCAGCCACCCAAAGCAGGCGACATTATTGAGGGCTGCGCGTTTGCGGCGCGTTGTCCACGGGCGGCCGAACGCTGCCGGGTGGAACGGCCGGTACTGCAGGGCAGTGCCGGCGCATGCCAGGTAGCCTGTCACTTCCCGCTGTCCCCATGAGCATTCCAGCCGCCACCAGCGATTCGGTGACCACGAGCGAATCGGCCACCACGAGCGATCCGGTATCCGCGAGCGAGCCTAAGCCGTCGAGCGAGCCGCTGCTGCAAGTCCGCGATCTTTGCGTCGAGTTTGGCGCTCATGTCGTTCTTGAGGACGTGAACTTCGACCTGTACGCCGGCGAGACGCTGGGGTTGGTGGGCGAGTCAGGATCGGGGAAGTCCACGCTGGCCCGCGCCGTTCTGCGACTGGTGCGGGCGGCGCGCGGCACCGTGGTATGGCGCGGTCTGGATTTACTGTCCTGCGACGCATCGCAACTGCGCCGCCGGCGCCGCGACCTGCAAATTGTCTTCCAGGATCCGCTCGCGAGCTTGAATCCGCGCATGACCATCGGGGATACCATTGCCGAACCGCTGCGGATTTTTGAACCCGGCTTGAACGCGCGCGCGCGCGGCGGCCGGGTGGGCGATATGCTGGAAAGAGTGGGTCTAGCCGCCGATATGATTGGCCGCTATCCCCACGAATTCAGCGGTGGGCAGTGCCAGCGCGTGGGCATTGCGCGGGCCATGATTCTCGCGCCCAAATTATTGATATGCGACGAACCGGTGAGTTCCTTGGATGTCTCCATCCAAGGCCAGATCGTCAACTTGCTGCTGGACCTGCAGCGGGATACCGGCATGTCGATGCTGTTCATCAGCCACAACCTGGTCGTCGTCCGGCATTTAAGTCATCGAATACTGGTGATGTACTCGGGGAAGCTCGTGGAAATAGCTGCGCAGGACGCGCTGTTCGCGGCACCCGCGCATCCTTACACGCAGGCGTTGCTGGCTGCGGTGCCGACGGCGAATCCCGCGCGCCGTACCACCCGGGAGGCGCCGGCGTCGGCGTCGTTGGCAACGCCGACGCCGGCCCTAACGCTGACGCCGGCCTTCGCGCTAAGGCCGGCCTTAACGATGACGCCGCCGCTAACGACGCGCGCGGCGACGGGCTGCTCCTTTCGCGGCCGCTGCGTGTACGCCGTAGCGCTGTGCGCGACCGCCGCACCGCCGCTCGAGGAGGTGAGTCCGCGGCGTTGGGGGGCCTG
>DATCDX010000187.1:0-2972 GCA_036510475.1 Steroidobacteraceae bacterium | reverse complement strand
CGATGCCATGCATTCGGTGCTGGTGCTGTTCCTCGAGGAGGCGCGCGCATTGGAACCGGCGGCCGCCCGATTTCTGCGCGTGAGGGATCCCGCCGACGCCGACATCAAGACTTTTGAGTCGCTGCTGCAGTCCGGCAAGCCCCGCTGCGGGCAAGTGCGCGACGCGCAGCGTGACTATCTGTTCGGCAAGGATTCGATCGAGATCGGCTCGGTGGCGCTTACCCCGCTGGGGCCGAAGGGCGAACTGGGAATTCTGGCGATCGGCGCCAGCGATGCGGAGCGCTTCCATCCGGCCATGAGCACCGAGTTTCTGTCCCGTATCGGCGAGCTCGTGACTTACGCGCTCATGCGCTGACACCTAAGGCCATCGTGGATTCGCGCGAGTGCGCATGGATCGATCGATTTTTATCGCACCTCGCGCACGAGCGGCGCCTGAGCGCGCATACCGCCGCAGCCTATCGGCGCGATTTGCACACCCTGGCCGAATTCTGCGCGCGACGCAGGATTGCGGCGTGGCGTGATCTCGATAACTCCCACGTTCGTGCCTATGCGGCCGCCGAGCATGCGGGGGGTTTGGGTGCCCGCAGCATTCAGCGGCGCCTATCGGCGGTGCGCACCTTTTACGAATACCTGATGCGCGAAGCGGCGAGTGCGCGCAATCCGGCACTCGATGTACGCGCGCCGAAGACCAAGAAACGCTTGCCGGCCACACTGGATGCCGATCAAATGGGGCGGCTGCTGGATTTTCGAGTCGACGATTCCTTGTCGGCACGCGACAAGGCCATCATGGAATTGTTCTACTCCTCCGGCTTGCGGTTGAGCGAACTTGTGAACCTGGAACTGTCCGCCGTGGATCTTGCGGATCGCACCGTGCGCGTGCTGGGCAAGGGCAACAAGACCCGGATCGTGCCCATGGGCCGGTTTGCCATCGGCGCGCTGAAAAAGTGGCTCGCCGAACGGGCGGGCCTGGTCAAGAGCCCGGTGGACGCGGTGTTTGTGGGGCGGCATGGGCGCCCTCTCTCGGCGCGCTCCGTGCAGCTGCGGGTCGATGGCTGGGCTCGCCGCCAAGGTCTAGGGCTGCATGTGCACCCCCACATGTTTCGCCACTCCTTTGCCACGCACCTGCTCGAATCCAGCGGCGACCTGCGCGGGGTGCAGGAATTGCTGGGCCACGCCGATATCGGCACCACGCAGGTATATACCCACCTGGATTTCCAGCATCTGGCCAAGGTCTATGATGCCGCCCATCCGCGGGCGCGGCGGCAACGCCGTGCTTGAAAGGGCCGGCATCGGCCCCACCCTTGAGAATCACATGCATCACGATCCAAAGCGTATTTACGGCACGACGATTCTAGCGGTGCGTCGAAACGGCCGTGTGGCCGTGGGCGGCGACGGCCAGGTAACCCTGGGACAGAGCGTGATGAAGGGTAACGCCCGCAAGGTGCGGCGGCTGTACGGCGGCAAGGTGCTGGCCGGCTTCGCCGGCGGCACGGCCGATGCCTTCACGTTGTTCGAGCGCTTCGAGGGCAAGCTGGAGAAGTACGGCAATCTCACCCGCGCGGCCATCGAATTGGCCAAGGATTGGCGCACTGATCGCAGCCTGCGCCGTTTGGAGGCGCTGCTCTGCGTCGCCGACACCGAGAGTTCCTATGTGATTTCGGGCAACGGCGACGTGATCGAACCGGAGCATGACTTGATCGCCATCGGTTCCGGCGGCAGTTTCGCGCAGGCCGCGGCGACGGCCTTCATGCAGGCCACCGATCTTAGCGCCCGCGATATCGTCGAGCGTTCGCTGAACATCGCCGCCGATATCTGTATTTACACGAATCGCAATCTGACGATCGAGGAACTGTAGCGCCCCATGTCGCAGATGACCCCGCGTGAAATCGTCGAAGAACTCGACAAGCATATCGTCGGCCAGAAGGCCGCCAAGCGGGCGGTGGCCATCGCTCTGCGCAATCGCTGGCGGCGCCAGCAGGTCGCCGAATCGCTGCGTCCTGAGATCACGCCAAAAAACATCCTCATGATCGGTCCCACCGGGGTGGGGAAGACCGAGATTGCGCGGCGCTTGGCAAGGCTTGCGAAAGCGCCTTTCATCAAGGTGGAAGCCACTAAATTCACCGAAGTTGGCTATGTTGGTCGCGAAGTTGACTCGATCGTCCGCGATCTTGTAGAGATCTCCGTGAAAATCACCCGCGAAGAGGAACTCGCCAAAGTGCGCCACCGCGCCGCGGACAGCGCCGAAGACCGAGTGCTCGATACCTTGCTGCCACGCGCTAAGGCCGGCTTTACCGACGACGCAGCGCCCCGCGACAACGACACCCGGCAGCGCTTCCGGAAAATGCTGCGCGAAGGCGAACTGGATGACCGTGAGATCGAGATCGAGGTACGCGCCGCCCCAATGGGCGTGGAAATCATGGCGCCCCCCGGGATGGAAGAAATGACCCAGCAGCTGCAGGGTATGTTTCAAAATTTGGGCGGCGGCCGCACGCGGCAGCGCAAGCTCAAGATCAAGGAGGCGCTCAAACTTCTGGTCGACGAGGAAGCGTCGAAAATGATCAATGAAGAGGAATTGAAGCTTCGGGCCGTGGAGAATGCGGAGCAAAACGGCATCGTCTTCATCGATGAAATCGACAAGATCGCGCGCCGCCAAGAAACGACAGGGGCCGATGTGTCGCGCGAAGGCGTGCAGCGCGACCTGCTGCCCCTGGTCGAGGGCTGCACCGTGAACACGAAGTACGGCACGGTGCGAACCGATCATGTGTTGTTCATCGCGTCCGGCGCATTCCACATGTCAAAGCCCTCTGACCTCATCCCCGAGCTGCAAGGCCGGTTGCCGATTAGAGTCGAACTCGAACCCCTGGTGGTGGAGGATTTCGTGCGGATTTTGACCGAACCCGATGCCTCCCTGTGTCGGCAGTACACGGCGTTGCTCGCCACCGAGGGCGTGGATCTGGAATTCGCGGATTCCG
>DATCDX010000186.1:0-3735 GCA_036510475.1 Steroidobacteraceae bacterium | reverse complement strand
ACAGAATACGGCGGCCCCGAATCTTAAGCTCCACTCCCATGAGCGCTAAATATTACACCCACTTTATCGCGCAATCGGAAGACGCCATCGAATACAGCGAATATCGCGGTGTGGTGGAGTTGCTCGGCCAGGTGGCCTGCGTCGAAGGTGACCGGGACATCGCCCGGATGCTGGCGCGCAGCTTCGACCTGGAGGAAACCGACATTCAAGTGCTGCAGTGGCAGCAGCTGCACTGATCCCCAAGCGGGCTTTAACTTCCCTTCATTGAAGTCCGCCTCTCCCGCCCCGAGTTCATCACTCGGGGCTTTTTTTGCTTCGGTGGTAGACTCTCCCTACGCCCCCACTCTGAAGGGGCAATGGGGGATTTCATGCGTAAATTGGCTTTGGGCTTTGCCGTGCTCGCCGGTCTGTTGTTATCGGGCTGCGGATACAACGCGATGCAGTCACAGGACGAACAGATCAAGTCGGCTTGGTCGGAGGTCCTGAATCAATATCAACGGCGGTCCGACCTCATTCCCAATTTGGTAAGCACCGTCAAGGGCTATGCCGCGCAGGAACAAACAGTACTGTTGGGGGTGACGCAGGCACGAGCTAAAGTAGGATCGATCCAGGCGACTCCTGAACTGGTCAACGACCCGGCAGCCTTCGCCAAGTTCCAAGCCGCACAGGGGCAACTGACGGGGGCCTTGTCGAGGCTCATGGTCGTTACTGAAAATTACCCGCAATTGAAGTCGGACCAGAATTTCCGCGATCTGCAGGCGCAGCTCGAAGGTACGGAGAACCGCATTACGGTGGCGCGCAATCGCTACATCCAGGCGGTGCAGAACTACAATGTCACGGTGCGCTCGTTCCCGGGGAATTTGACCGCCATGGTGTTCGGCTACAAGCCGAAACCGAATTTCACGGTGGAAAATGAGGCGGTGATTTCCAAGCCGCCGACCGTGGACTTCGCGGGGCCCACGACCGCGGCGCCCGCGGCCACGACCGCGCCGCCAACGGTTCCGAGCACGGCGCCCGCCACTACACCGGCATCACCGGCCGCGGCACCGGCGCACTAACATTACGCGCGCAGCCGTCATGCGCTTTGGAGCCGGTCTGCTGCTGCTCCTGGTCACGTTGGTGGCCGGCGCGGACGTGGCGGTGCCGCCGCTTACGGCGCGGGTCATCGATTTGACGGGGACTTTGTCGGGCGAGGCGGTGACCCGCATCGAGAGCAAGCTTAAGGATTTGGAGGCTAAGAAGGGCAGCCAGATCGCGGTGCTCATCGTGCCCACGACGCAGCCGGAGGAGATCGAGCAATACGGCATTCGCGTTGCGGAGGCGTGGAAGCTCGGGCGCAAGGGCGTGGACGATGGCGCGATCTTGATCGTGGCGAAGAACGACCGGCGCGTGCGCATCGAAGTGGGCTATGGCTTGGAGGGCGCGATGCCGGATGCGATCGCGAACCGCATCATCAGCGAGACGGTGACGCCGCATTTCAAAACCGGCGACTATGACGGCGGCGTCGAAGCCGGTGTCGATCAAATGATCGCGGTCGTCAACGGTGAGCCCTTGCCCGCACCGGACAAAAAATGGGAACACAGCGGCGGCGGTTTGGGCAATTTTCTTCCGATGTTGCTGGTGGTGGTGTTCGTCGCCAGCGGCGTGCTGCGCGGCCTATTCGGCCGGCTGTTCGGATCGGTGGCCACGGGGGGGCTCGCGGGCGGCATCGCCTGGCTGCTGAGCCACTTGATGCCCATCGGTCTCGGCGCGGGCGTGGTCGCCTTTCTATTCGCGATGCTGATGGGATCGTCCCGTGGCTGGTCGGCCGGGGGCGGTGGCTGGGGAGGCGGTCTCGGCGGCTTGGGTGGCCTGGGCGGCGGCTTCGGTGGGCGCGGTGGTGGATTCGGCGGCGGCGGAGGCTTCGGCGGTGGTGGTGGCGGGTTCGGCGGCGGCGGCGCCTCGGGAGGCTGGTAATGCAGATCGGACGGCTGATCCGGCACGCGGCGGCCACGCATTGGCGCACGCGCATGGCGTTTCCCAGCGCGACACTGGACGCCATCGAACAGGCCATCGCGCGCGTCGAACGGGCGCATTCCGGGGAGATTCGCTTCGCCATCGAGACGGCATTGACGCCGCTGCATGTCTTGAACGGCGTGGCGCCCAGGGCTCGCGCTCTCGATGTGTTTGCGCAATTGCGGGTGTGGGACACCGAGGGCAACAACGGCGTCTTGATTTACGTGCAACTGGCGGATCGGGATGTGGAAATCGTCGCGGACCGGGGCTTTCAGGGCCGGGTCAGCGCTGCGGAATGGGAGGCTGTCTGCCGCCTCATGGAAGGATATTTTCGCTCAGGAAAGTTTGAAACCGGCTCCGTCGCCGGCGTCGATGCCATCGGCAGCCTGCTGGCACGCCATTTTCCCGCACAGGCGGGCCAATCGTCGCCGACACGCAACCAATTGCCTGATCGCCCGACTTTGCTGTAGAAAAGAGCGCATGAAGATCTTGAAGTTAGCCGTCTGCGCCGGCGCGTTCGCGATTGCCGGTTGTTCGCTGTTTCGCCCCAAGCCTGCGCCGCCGCCGCCCGTGGTCAAGGCGGAGCCACCGCCCAAACCGGTACTGCCCAAGCCCAACGCCACCGATCGATATGAAATCGATGCCGGCACCGAAATCGTGGGCTATGTACAAAAGACCACGATCGGCAAAGAGGACACACTGCCGGATATCGCGCGCCGCTTCGATGTGGGCTATGAGGAAATTCGCACGGCGAATCCCGGCGTCGATCCCTGGCTGCCGGGCGTGGGCCGCGAGGTGGTGGTGCCCACGGAATTCATATTGCCGGCGGCTCCGCACGAAGGCGTGGTGGTGAACGTGGCGGAGATGCGGATTTTTTACTATCCGCGTCACAAGAAGGGCGAGCCGCAGATCGTCTACACGCATCCGATCGGCATCGGCAAGGTGGGCTGGAAGACTCCCGAAGGCACGACGCGAATCGTCAGCCGCGAGAAGGACCCCGTCTGGGTGGTGCCGAAATCCGTTCGCGACGAGCATTCCGAGAACGGCGACAAGCTTCCCGCCGTGGTTCCTGCGGGGCCGGACAATCCGCTGGGGCAGTACGCGTTTCGCTTGGGTTGGCCGAGTTACTTGATTCACGGCACCAACAAGCCCTACGGCGTCGGCATGCGCTCCAGCCATGGCTGCATGCGTCTTTATCCGGAGGACATCGCGGTGTTCTTCGACATGATTCCGATCGGCACGAAGGTCACCGTGGTCAATCAACCGTACCTGTTCGGCTGGCGCGACGGTACGTTGTACATGCAGTCCTACGGCGCGATGCAGGATGACTCGCGTGATTGGAACAAGGACCGCAAGCGGCTGATCGCCCACCTGCTCAAGCCAACGCTGCGTAAGAAGATCGCGGATCACACCAGTGAAATCGATTGGCAACGCGTGGGTGACCTGGCGCACACGCCACGTGCCGTGCCGGTGCCGATCACGGGCGGCCACGAAGGCGTCGATGATGTCATCACGCGTTCCTTGCTGGTGGAGAACACCTTGCCGGCGGGCTCCAATTGGGACGGCACGACCGGCTTGCTGGTGGACCAAAAGACGTTCGACGAACTGCTCAGCGGGCGGGTGGCGGCGCCTGATGCGGCGCCGTCCGCGACACCGGCGTCTACGGGGACGCCGACGCCCGCTGGGACGACGTCAACCGTGACACCGGCCGCCGCCACACCGACGCCCGCTGCGACGCCG
>DATCDX010000185.1:0-3908 GCA_036510475.1 Steroidobacteraceae bacterium | reverse complement strand
CCGGTTTGGGGCGGCAGCGCCAATTTCCTGCTGACCATGCGCGGGCGGATGCAAGAAATGGCGCATTCGTTTCCGCTGATGTTCATCTTCGTCGGCGTGATCGGCTATCTCGTCGGCTCCACGCAGGGTACCTTCGAGGCGTTCCGCTCACTGCAGGAGGTGTGGCATCTCACCAACTTCACGGTGGGACATTCGCACTTGACCATGTACGGCTTCGTCACGTTCGCGATCTGGGGCGGCGTGTACGCCCTGCTGCCTCTAGCCACCGGCAAAGAGCCGAGCCGCCTCGGGCTGGGGCTGCATTTCTGGACGGCGCTGGTGGGGAGTTTCATCTACGTGATTTCGCTGTCGGTCGGCGGCACCGTGCAGGGGCTGGACTGGATTCGCGGTCTGCCGTTCATTCAGTCGGTGGCGGACATGCAGTCGTACTGGGTGTGGCGCGGTGTGGGCGGCTCGCTGATGTTGCTCAGCCACTTGGTATTTGCCTGGAACGTCTGGCGCATGACCTATGGCCGCGGCCAGTCGCCGCGCGATGACTCCGCTGCCGCGGATGGAGCCGCGCCATGAACAAGCTGCTGCTGATCGCGGGCGGCTCGACGCTGGTGTACGCGGCGCTTGCGTTGCTAATGGGTGTGCTGCCCGGCGTCGAGTTATCGAATACCGCGCCTGGCCCCGGGGTCAACCCGCTGAGCGAGTTGCAGGCGCAGGGCCGCGCCGTGTACGTGGCCAACGGCTGCAGCTATTGCCACACTCAGCAGGTGCGCCCGCTGCAGCAGGACAAGGTGTTTGGCCGTCCGTCAGCGCCGGGAGACTTCACGTACCAGACGCCGGAGCTGCTCGGTTCGGAGCGCACGGGGCCGGATTTGACCAACGTCGGCGAACGCCAATCGAGTCTGGTCTGGCAGTACATCCACTTGTACAACCCCCGCGCGGTGGTGCCGCAATCGATCATGCCGGCGTTCGATTGGATGTTCCAGGTGGTTGACAGCGCGCCGCCGGGGGTGACCGCGGTCCCGTTGCCGAAGAGCTATGCGCCGGCGCATGGCGTGGTGGTGCCGACGCACGACGCGCAGGCGTTGGTGGCTTACTTGTTGTCGCTGAAGCAACCGCCATACCCTGGCGCAGACTCATCGAGCGCAGCGGTCAGTGGCGCCGCGTCCGCCACAGCGCCCGCATCCGCAACGACATCTGCTACCGCGGCGGCGCCGGGCGCGGCAAGCGATGAAGCTGCCAAGGGTCAGGCATTGTTCACAGCCACCTGCGCGGCCTGTCATCAGGCCACCGGCGAGGGTCTGCCCGGAGCGTTTCCACCGCTCAAGGGCAACCCGGTGGTGAACGCCGCTGACGCTTCGCAACATATTGATGTGGTGCTGCACGGGCTGCAGGGCGCCAACGTGGGCGGGGTGGTCTACGGCAGTCCCATGCCGCCGTTCGGTGCGACGCTCCGCGATGCCGACATCGCGCGCATCATCAACCACGAGCGCAGTTCCTGGGGCAACCACGGCGTGCCGGTCACGGCCGCGCAGGTGGCCGCGGAACGCGCCAAGGGTCATTGAGGAGAACTCGCCATGCATCACCATTTGAGCGGACCCATTTGGGGCAATGTGATCATCATCGCCATGGCCGGCGCGATCACGGTGGCCTGCTTCGCGGCAATGTTCCGCATGTTGTTTCATCCTGGCGAGACCGACCGGAGCCATCCCAAGTACGATATTTTGCGTGACGATCGCTGAAAATGAGGTGCCGACGTGGATATTCCGCGCGTTCGTGTCTATCTGGATGACAATCCACAACCCATCATCGACCGGGAATTACCGACCGATGTGTCGCTCGACACCCGCACGATAGAGGACGGTCCGCACCGGCTCACCATTCGCGCGCAGGGCCAGAGCGGCCCAGAAGGAGTCGAAGAGATTCCGTTCGATGTGCGCAATGGGCCGGGCATCGTGGTCTCGGGCTTGCGGCCGAATACCACCCGCCGCGGCAGAGTGCGCTTTACTGTCGACGCTTTCAGCGCCGACGACCCGTTCGATCCCCGTCGGGCCGAGGCGCGTTCGTCGATTCCCACCTGGGTTTGGGTGATGTGTCTTTTCCTGGTCGCGTGGGCGGTGTGGTACGCGGCGCGGATGTGGGATGTACCCGCGGAGTATGCGAAGACACCGACTTACAGCACGCAGCCGCCGGGCACGTCACGATAGCGCAGGAGCTTAAATCAATGAGCACGATACAAAATCACGATTTGCAACTGTACCGCCGCATCGTCGAGCAAGCGCCCGACGCCATTATTTTTGCCGATCGCGAGGGCACCATTCGACTGTGGAACGCCGGCGCCGAAGCGATCTTCGGCTATACGGCAGGTGAGGCGGTGGCACAGCACCTCGATCTCATCATTCCTGAGAAACTCCGTGCCGCGCATTGGCGAGGCTATGAACTTGCCATGACCACGGGGCGCACTAAATTGAACGGCAAAGCGCTGGCGACGCGCGGCACGCATAAGCTCGGCACCCCGCTCTATGTCGAGATGGCGTTCAAGGTCATCACCGATGAGCAAGGTGGCGTGTTGGGCGCGCTCGCCACCGCCCGCGACATCACTCAGCGCTATCTAGCAGAGCGCGCTCGAAAGAGCGCGTGAGCATGCACGGTCGCCGGTGCGCACAAAACTCGAGCACGCATTGGCTGCCTTAGAACACGGACCATCCGTGGCTGCCCGCGACCGCTCCGAACACCGTGATGAGGCTGAGCCCGAGCAGGACCCAGTGCGCCCGGTGAAGCCAGGCGAATGTTGCATCCGGCTTGGTGGCCGCCCAATGCCGCAGACGTTTCTGCAGGATGAACGGTTCGCCCACGAACACTACAAAGGTGAACAACAGCCATACGCACACCATGGCATGCATCCACCAGAACTCGGCCGTGCGGAAGCGGCTCCAGAGATGGAGCACGTGCACCATGTAGAAGCCGGTCAATCCCACCACGATAATTGCGCCGCGCGCCTGCCATATGAAGCGGTGTTCGATGGCCTGGAACGCCTGCAGCCGATTTTCTCCGAGATCGCCGCGCCGCACGGCCGGCAGTACCACGGTGGTCGCCATGGCGACGCCGCCGATCCAGATCACGACGGCGAGGACGTGCAGTGCGCGGGCGATGATGATGTCATGCATGCTGAAAATCTAGCACGCGGTTGGGCGCGGGCATTTGTTCCCGCGCAAATCGCTGCCGCAATTGCGCCGCGGCGGATGGATCGCCCGAATGAATAGCGTCGCCGCACTTGACCCGGGAGCGCTTGGTTCTGTGGATCTGTTTCTCGATCTTTCGCCCGCAGCGTTGACCGAAGTCGCGGCGCTGACGCGCTTGCGGCATTTTCCCAAGGAGGGCCGGGTTTTCGAGCAGGGTGAGCCTGCCGAGCGAGCTCACGCGCTCATCGACGGCGCTGTCCGCATTTCTCAATCGGGCAGCGACGGTGGCCAGGTGCTGATCCGTTTCATAGGTCCGGGCGAGATGTTCGGCGCGGTCGCGCTGTTCACGGATCAGCGCTACCCCGCCGATGCGGTGACCATGGTCGAATCGCTGGAGGTGAGTTGGAGCGAGGCCGACTTGCGCGATCTGCTGCACAGGCATCCGCGCATCGCGATGAACGTCATCCGCATCATCGGCAAGCGCCTCAAGGAGGCGCAGGAGCGCGTGCGTGAGTTGTCCACACAGCGCGTCGAAAGACGCGTCGCGCATGCCCTGCTCAGGCTGGTTCGCCAAGCCGGGCAAATCGCGCAGGGCGGCACGGCCATCGACTTTCCGCTGCGGCGCAAGGATGTGGCGGACATTTCCGGCACCACGCTGCACACGGTGAGCCGCATTCTCACGGCGTGGGAGAAGGCCGGACTCGTGGTCAGCCATCGACAACGGCTCACCGTGCG
>DATCDX010000184.1:0-3163 GCA_036510475.1 Steroidobacteraceae bacterium | reverse complement strand
CCCAGCGCGTGACAGATGGCGTAGGTAAGTTCGGCGCGATTCAGTGTGTAGAAGTGAAACTCCTCCACGCCGTGCCGGCGCAGGCGTTGCACCTGCTCTATCGCGACGTTGGCGGCAATCATGCGGCGCGTGTCCGGATCGTCGTCCAGTCCGTCGAACTGCCGGCGCAACCAGGCCGGCACGGAGGCGCCGCAGCGCTCGGCGAAGCGCAGCAGTTGCGGAAAGCGCGTGATGGGCAGAATGCCCGGCACGATGTTGGCGCGCATGCTTAGCGCAGCGCACCGATCGCGATATCGCAGGTAGGCGTCCGTGTCGAAAAAAAACTGGGTAATCGCGCGCTGGGCGCCGGCGTCGATCTTGCGTTTCAAGTTCGTAAGATCGGCCTCGACGCCGCCGGATTCGGGATGTCCCTCAGGATACGCAGCCACCGACAGGTCAAAATTCCCGGCTTGCGCCAGGCCGCCGACCAAATCGGATGCGTAGGCGAAGCCGCCGGGATGGGGTCGATAGCGCCCATCCGCCGACAGATTGTCCGGCGCCACATCGCCGCGCAACGCCACTAGCTGCCGCACGCCCTGCCGCCAATAGTCCTGCGCGATCCCGAGCACCGTGTCGCGCGATGCGCCCACGCAGGTCAGATGCGGCGCGACCACGAGGTCCGTCTCGCGCAGGATCCGCATCACGCATTCATGCGTGCGCGCGCGAGTCGAGCCGTCTGCGCCATAGGTCACGGACACGAACTTGGGTTGCAGGGGAGCCAACCGCTGCACCGCTGCCCAGAGCTGCTGCGACATGGCGGCATCGCCGGAGGGAAAGAATTCGAACGACACCACGGGATTCGACATCGCCATCTCCATTTACAAGTTCTCTCGATTTACGAGCTCTCTCGACGATTAGCATGCAGGCGCCTAAAATATGATTCAAACTCATTATCTTCATACCGAGGATGAAACCGGCTCATGTCATCGACGGCATTGGAACTTCGGCACCTGGAGACTTTATTGGCGCTGGCCGAATGCGGCAGCCTGTCGAAGGCCGCTGCCCGCCTGTTCCTGACGCAGTCCGCGCTGTCGCATCAATTAAAGGCGCTGGAAACCCACTACGGCGCCGCGCTGGTGGAGAAGAATGTGCGGCCGCTGCGCTTCACCGCCATCGGCCAGCGCCTACTCGCCTTGGCGCGTGTCGTGCTGCCCCAAGTCGCCGAGGCAGGCCGTGATGTGGCCCGTTTGGCGCAGGGACATGCGGGTCCGTTGCGCGTCGCCGTGCAATGTCACAACTGCTTTGACTGGCTGATGCCCGCGATGGATGCCTACCGCTCGCTGTGGCCCGAAGTGGAGCTCGATATCATTTCCGGTTTCGTGGTCGACCCACTGCCGCTGCTCGATCGCGGCGAAGCGGAACTTGCCATCATTCACGACGAGCAGGCAGCGCATGTCAGCGTCGTGTTCAGTCCCCTGTTTCGCTATGAAAGCGTCGCGCTCATGAGCCCACGGCATCGCCTGGCCGCCAAACCGTGGCTCGAAGCCGCGGACTTCGCCGATGAAACGCTGATCACCTATCCCGTGCCCGACGAGATGCTGGATGTGATGAAGCATTGCTTATCGCCGGCGGCGATCAACCCCAAACGGCGCACCGCCGAATTGACCGTTGCCATACTGCAGCTGGTGGCGAGCGGCCGCGGCATCGCCGCGCTGCCGTCGTGGACGGTGGGCAACTACATCGAGCGCGGCTACGTGGTTTCGCGTCCCATAGGCCCTGAGGGTTTGCGCTGCGAACTGTATGCCGCGACCAGCCGCGCCGGCGCTGAAGCCGCTTACATACGCGAGTTCATTGCCTTGACCCGCACCCAAAGCCTTACCGAATTGGCCGGCGTGTCGGCGCTATAAGCGCCGCGTGACCGTTTCGATGTGTTTGCTACGTGTCGCTTCGACTTGTGTTCCGGCTTGTCGCTACGCCGCGTGGCGCCGCTGCGGCGCGTCGCAACACCTTATCGCTGCGGTTTATCGCTACGCCGCGCCCGCATGCCCGTCACTGGCACGAGCGGCCCCGGCGGCCGCTTGGCGTGACCACTCACGCGCCTCGCTCATGCGGCCGCGCTCGGCCAGCGACGCCGCATAGTTGATCTGGCCGCGAAAATAGCCCGCCAGCGCCGATCGGCGGTACCACTCGAATGCCTTGTCAAGATCTTTTTGGCATCCCCAGCCTTCTTCGCGGCAGCGGCCGAGAAGATTCATTGCGCGAGAATGATTTTGCGACGCCGCGCGCCGGTACCACAGCACGGCCTGCGGCAAATCCGCGGTGACGCCACGGCCGTCGAACAGCATATTGCCGAAGTTGTACTGGCCCCAGTCGTGGCCCCGGCACGCCGATGACTGGTACCAATGTGCCGCGGCATCGAGTTCCGCCGGCACGCCCCAGCCGTTTTCATGACAGCGCCCCACCATGTTCATGGCATCCGCGTCGCCCTGCGTGGCGGCGCAGTTGAACCAACGCAGCGCGAGGGCCTGATCTCGCGCGAGGCCGCAGCCCTCGAGTAGCATGCGGCCCAGGCGAAGCTGCCCCGCGGCGACCCCCTGCTCAGCGGCGCACTGCACCCACGGAGCGGCAACGACGGGATCGCCGCCCAACAGTGTTTGCAGCTCGCGATGACTCATGCCTTGCAGCTTCAGCATCCGTAGCTGACCAGCCTCGGCGTTCGCGGCGCGTGCAAATGCTTGCGCGGATAAAGTCACGGCGTGGCCGATCAGAAGCTCGCGCGAATCGTCAACTTCACGGTGCGGCCGGCGCCCGGAATCACGTGGTTCTCGGCTGCCGATGTGTAGTACGCGCTGTCGTAGTACTGTTTGTTGGCGAGATTGAACGCATTCAATTGCAGGGCGACGGACCGGCTCAGCTTATAGGACACCATGGCATTCCAAACCACGTAGCCGGGAATGATGGCCGTCTCGCCGGAATCGGCGAAGCGACGATCCAACCAATTGCCACCCACCCCGACCTCCCAAGCATCGCTCAGTTCGTACTCGGTCCAGAGATTGGCCGCATTGCGTGCCACGTTCGGCAGCGCTTTGCCCACATAGGCCGCCGTCCCGGACGAAATCGTCTTGCCGTCCAGATAGGTGTAACGGGCGACGATTTCCAGATGCTGGGTGACGTAACCGGAGGC
>DATCDX010000183.1:0-5947 GCA_036510475.1 Steroidobacteraceae bacterium | reverse complement strand
ATCCTCACTAGCCTCCGGACTTCTTCGCCGGCCAGCCCATTTTGATTAATTCCGCGACGATGACGTCGCGGTGGTCTCCCTGGATTTCAATCACGCCCTCGCGCACAGTGCCGCCCGATCCACATCGCTTCTTGAGTCTTGTGGCCAGTGAGGCGATGTCGGATAACGACAGGGGTAAGCCCGTGACCGTGGTCACCCCCTTGCCTGCCCGACCCTTGATTTCCCGGCCGACGCGCAACGTAGGGGCCTCCGCGGCGCCAGGGACGCCCTTCGGGCACACGCATTCACGCACCGCCCGGCGGCAATTGGGACAGAGGCTGCCAAGCCCCGTCGAATAGACGATTCGCGCGGTCATCGCCGCCGATTGTGGCCGCCGCGGCATGTGGTGCCAAGGGGTCAGGATGTGATACGAGTCAGCGGGCGAGCCATCCGGGTATAATGGCGGGCATGAATTCTCGTAGAACCTCGGTGGGCGTGAAAGTGGGTGCCGTGACCATCGGCGGCAAGGCACCGATCGTGGTGCAGTCCATGACCAATACGGATACCGCCGACATCGAAGGCACGGTGGCGCAAGTCAAAGCACTGGCGCGCGCCGGATCGGAACTGGTGCGGATCACGGTCAACAACGATGCAGCGGCCGCCGCCGTGCCCGCCATCCGCGAGCGCCTGGACGCCATGGGCGTCAACACACCCTTGGTGGGCGACTTCCACTTTAATGGCCATAAGCTGCTCAAAGCTCACCCGGCCTGCGCGCAGGCGCTGGGAAAACTGAGGATCAATCCGGGCAATGTCGGCCGCGGCAGCAAGCGCGACCCGCAATTTGCGGAAATGATCGAGACAGCCTGCAGGTTCCAAAAGCCGGTGCGCATCGGCGTGAATTGGGGCAGCCTCGATCAGGACCTGCTCACGCGCATGATGGACGAAAACTCGAAGCAGGCGGTACCGCTGGCGGCCATCGATGTGATGCGTGAAGCGATCGTGGTTTCGGCCTTGAACAGCGCCAAGCGAGCGGAAGCGCTGGGCTTGCGAGCCGACATGATCGTGATCAGCGCCAAGGTCAGCGGCGTGCAGGATCTGATCGCCGTGTATCGCAATCTGGCGGGACGCTGCGCCTACCCGCTGCACTTAGGACTCACCGAAGCCGGCATGGGCAGCAAGGGCATCGTGGCCTCCACCGCCGCCATGGGCGTACTGCTGCAGGAAGGTATCGGCGACACGATTCGCGTGTCCTTGACGCCCGAACCCGGCGGCGACCGGACGCAGGAAGTGATCGTCGCGCAAGAAATACTGCAGACCATGGGTCTGCGCTCCTTCACGCCCATGGTCATCGCCTGTCCAGGCTGCGGCCGTACCACCAGCACCTATTTCCAAGAATTGGCGCAAAAAATTCAAAGTCATATCCGCCATCGCATGCCGGAATGGCGCAAACGGCATGTCGGCGTCGAGGACATGTCCGTCGCGGTCATGGGCTGTGTCGTCAACGGCCCGGGCGAGAGCAAGCACGCCAACATCGGCATCAGCTTGCCAGGCACCGGCGAGCATCCGGTCGCGCCGGTGTACGAAGACGGCGCGAAGACCGTGACGCTCAAGGGCGACCGGATCGCCGAAGAATTTCAGGACTTGGTGGAGCGCTATATCGAGCGCACCTACACCCGGAGCGCGCCGTGAAGGAATTGTCCGCCAAGAAATGCGTGCCCTGTGAAGGCGGCATGCCGCCGTTGACGCCGGCCAAAGCCAAACTCCTGCGCAAGCAGTTGCATAAGGACTGGCATCTCGCAAAGGACGGCAAGAGTCTGCAGCGATCGCTCAAGTTCAAGGATTTTTATCGCACCATGAGCTTCGTCAACGCGGTAGCTCACATCGCCAATATCGAGGACCACCATCCCGATCTGGAAGTAGGCTACGGCTACTGCCGCATCACGTACTCGACGCATTCGATCGGCGGACTGTCGCCGAACGATTTCATCTGCGCCGCCAAAATCGACCGACTTTAAGCCACCCGGCTCGAATCCAGAAAATCGGCCATGGCCGCGCCAAGCTCCGGCTTGGTGACCGCGCTCATATGATTGCCGGACACCGTGACGCACCTGGCGTCCGGCAGTGCCGCGGCCAACGCCTCGGCGGAACCATTGTCCTCGTCCTCGGCACCGACCAAGACCAGCGTCGGCGAGGCGATCGCGGCGAGCGCCTCGCGCGGCGTGTCGACGAAGGTGTCGAGAACCAGAAGCAGCGCCTTAGGATCGCCGCCGCCGGCCTTCAGGAACGCCTCCGCCATCCATTCCACCGAGCCACGCTCGAACGTGCCGAGACCAGTAAGGATGCGGCGGAAATGAGCGCTGCGGCCGCCGGCACGTACGATCCCTTCCAATCCCATGCCCGCGACGATGGCGCGGCGCGGAGTCGCGCCGCGCGCCAGCATCCGCATGGTCGTGCGCGCACCGAGCGAATAGCCGCCGAGATCATAGTCGGAGAGTCCGAGCTGCTCGATCAGTGCGAAGCCATCGTCAGTGAGCACATCGGGTGGATAGGCGGCGGCGTCATGCGGCTTGGCGCTGTCGCCGTGACCCCGCAGATCCGGCATGATGAGACGAAAGCCGCGCGCCGCGATCTTTGCGGCATGACCGTAGCGCACCCAATTGACCATCGCCGTGGAAAAATAGCCGTGGATCAGGACCAGCGGCCGGCCCTCTCCCATCTCCCGATATGCGAGCTGCACGCCGTCGCGGCCTTGGAAATGATGTAAGGGAAGGTCCATCACCCGCCCTTGAGAAAGGCCGGAATATCGCCGCTCAAGCCGAGGGCGCGTTGCGCGAAACGGCGTTTCACGAACGGCAGCTTGTCGACGACGCTCAAGGCCGCACTACGCACGCCGGTGCTGCGTGGATCCGCATTGGCGAACAATCGCTCCAGACCGTCCAGCGCCGCGGCCGCCAGGAGATTTTCGCTGCGGCGCCACCGCTCGTAGCGCCGCAGTAGTTTGTGCTCGCCGAAGCAGTCGCCGCCGGCGCTGCCGAGGACATCAGCCAGCGCCGCACAATCCAACAGCCCGAGATTCAGGCCCTGCCCCGCCAGCGGGTGCACGGCATGCGCTGCATCACCGAGCAGCACGGCGCGTGGCCGCACATACTCCACGGCATACTGCAGCTTGAGCGGAAAACTCGCCACCGCGGTCGTGAGTTCGCAGGCGCCCAGTACGCCGCCGCTGGCCGCCGTCAAGGCCGCGCCGAATTCGCGGCCATCGAGCGCCGCCAACCGTGCCGCCTCAAAGTGTGCGTTGCTCCACACGATGGACGAGCGGCCGTCGGGAAGCGGTAGGAACGCCAGTGGGCCGCCGGCAAGGAAGCGCTGCCACGCGGTATTGCGGTGAAGCGCGGCGGTGCGCACGTGGGCCACCAGCGCATCCTGATGGTAGGCATGTCCCGCGGTTTCGATGCCGAGAATTTCCCGAGTCCTCGACTCGGTCCCATCCGCTGCGATCAATAGCTTGCCGCGCATTTCACGGCCATCCGTCAAGCGAACCGAGACGGCGTCTTCCTGGGTCGCAATGGATCCGACGCCAGCCTCGATCAGGACGGTACCGTGACTGCGCGAGGCGCGCAGGCACTGAATTTGCAAGGCGCGCCCCTCGACGATGAATCCTAGATTGGCTTCCCCGAGCTGCGCGCAATCGAAGACGATGGAGCCCGGACCCTGTGGTACTCCACTCGCATCCCAGACGCACATGCGCTCGTACGCAAGAACTCGATTGGCCGGCAGCGAATCCCACACGCCGCAAATACGCAGCAGCCGCTCCGACGCGCGGCTCAGCGCAAAAACCCGCAAGTCCCAATCGGTAATTGCCGCCATTCCGACAGCACCCGCATCGGCACCTACACCGGTGCTCGCTCCCGGCGGGAACCGATCCGCGATGATGGCCACCCTTCCGGGCGCACATAGGCGCCGCGCCACCAGCAAGCTCGCCATGACGGTACCGATCACGCCGGCGCCGACGATGAGCACGTCGAAATCGCGAGCGCCCGTCGCCGCGTTCATTGCAACACCACGCCGCGCGCCAGCTTGGGCACGCGTGCGTGGCCGCCGGCGCCGCTGCTGAGCCGCGACAACGACGCCTTGGCCGGCGGCAGCAAGTCGAAAGCCAGGAGCCCCAGATTGCGCAAGCGCTGCACCGCGCCCAGTGGATTGGCAAACAGGCGCACGAGGCCGTCGGTGAACGCGATGACGCCGCCGCGGTCCGCCGCGCGCCATGCATCGTATTCGACCAGCAGCCCGCGCGCTCCCGCATCGAAGCTAAGTTCGCCGTGGTGGTCGGCGATGAGTTCGGCGAGGCAGGCGCCATCGCGTAGTCCCAGGTTGAAACCCATGCCGGCGACCGGGTGCAACCCTTGAGCGGCATTGCCGATGATGGCGCAGCGGCCGGCGCTGGTGTGCGTCGCGCGCGACAGAGACAGCGGGTACGGCACGCGGCGGCCGACTTTCAGGAAGCGGCCGAGGCGAAAGCCGAATCGGCGTTGCAATTCAGCGAGAAATTCCTGGTCCGACCACGCCATGGCGGCGTCGGCCGCTGCCCGATTCAAGGTCAACACCAAGGTGCAGCGGCCACCCTCCAGCGGCAATAGCGCCAGCGGTCCGCTGCCGGTGAAGCGTTCGTATGCCACATGGTCATGGAAGCGCTGTGGCAACACCGTCGTGATGACGGCTGTCTGTTCGTAGTCGCGGACTTGCGCATCGACGCCGAAAGCACTGCGAACGGCCGATTGCACGCCATCGGCCGCGACCACCAGGCGTGTGTCGATCGCCGTTACCATGCCATCAGCCTGCAAAATCTTGAGCTCGACCCCGTCCTCGCCCACGGTGATGGGCCCCACTTGCGCGGGGCAGAAGATCTGCACTGCGCCGCCGGCTTGTAACCGCGACCATAGCGCGAACCCTAAGGCCCGGTTGGGCACGACGTAGCCCATCGCCTCAAGGCCCTGTTCGGCCGCGTCGATGCGCGCAAAACCGAAGCGCCCCTGGTCCGACACATGAATCTTGCGGATCGGGGTCGCCGCCGAGCTCACTTCGGGCCACGCTCCGAGCGTCTGTAGTATTCGCCGGCTGCCGTTCGACAGCGCCGTCGTGCGTTCATCGAAACTGGGCTGTGTAGCGGCGTCGTGTGGAACAGCTTCCACCAGCGCGACCTTGAGCCCCAGCGGCGCCAAGGCGACGCCGAGGCTCGCGCCCACCATGCCGCCGCCCACGATGACGATATCGAAGGACGACGTCATGCGGCTTGTACCAGCGCTTCGATCGCCTCGGGAGTTTTCTCCAGCGCGGCCGTCAGCACCTCGGGGGCATCGCGGGTCACCAATACGTCGTCCTCGATGCGAATGCCGATGTTCCAGAATTCCTTGGGGGTACGCGCTGACGGTCGAATGTATATGCCCGGTTCGACGGTGAGCGCCATGCCGGGCTCCAGCACGCGCCATTCGCCGCCGACCTTGTAGTCACCCACGTCGTGCACATCTAAACCCAGCCAGTGGCCGGTACGGTGATTGAAAAACGGCAGGTACGCCTGGTCCCTGATGAGCGCCGGCACGCGGCCCTTGAGCAATCCCAATTTCACGAGACCCGAAGTCACGGCGCGCACCGCGGCCTCGTGCGGCTGATTCCAATGGTTCCCAGGGCGCACTTTGTCGATGGCGGCCAGTTGCGCCTCCAACACCACGTCGTAGAGCGCGCGCTGCGCCGGCTTGAAGCGGCCGCTGACTGGAAACGTGCGCGTGATGTCCGAGGCGTAGTAGTCGTGTTCACAGCCCGCATCGAGCAGCAATAGATCACCGTCGCATAGCGGTTGATCGTTGTCGCGGTAGTGCATGATGCAGGCATTGGCGCCGCCGCCGACAATGGGGTGATAAGAGATGTCCGCATTGTGCGAACGAAACTCATGCACCACCTCCGCCATGACCTC
>DATCDX010000182.1:0-3788 GCA_036510475.1 Steroidobacteraceae bacterium | reverse complement strand
TCAAAACACCGTCGACCGATTCCTCGATCACCGCGGCACCACCATCGCGCTGTATCGCAACGGACACTCCATCATGATCACGCCGAATCGGCGTCCGGACTGGCAGGATCCCGGCACCTTAGGCATGCGGCGCGTGGAGTCGGCGACCGTGATTTCTTCACGCAACAACCCGTCCTTCAATTTCTTTCCGAATTTGGTGGCCCCGGTGGATCCGACCGGTGTGCCGTTCCTCCTCTTCTGGCCGACATCCGACACCAGCATGCGAATCGAATGTCATTGGTTTGCGCCGGACTGGGGCGGTGGGCCGCCCCCGGAACTGTGGAAGACCCGCATCGCCAATTTCGACCGAATTCTGGATGAGGATCTGCAATTCGGTCCGCAAATCCAAGAGTCGCTGATGTCGCCGGGCTTTCGCGGCATGCCCTTGAGCTACCAGGAACGGCGGATTTATCACTGGCATGAAGAACTCGACCGGCGCATCGGTCCCGATCGGATTCCCGCGCATCTGCGCGTGACGCCTGTGCTCGAGCCCTTCTATGAAATTTGAGGAACGCGCGGCGTGAGCCCGTTGGGCGCAATTTTGCGTTACGGCGCGCATGTGCCGCGCCTGCGGCTGGCGCGTTCGGTGATCACAGAGGCAATGGCCTGGGCCAATCCGCCGGGCCGTTCACGGTCCCAAGGCGCGCGCGCCATCGGCAATTGGGATGAAGACGCGCTGACCATGGGGGTGCAGGCAGCCCGCTCCTGTCTCGCGCCGTCGAATGGCGGCGTGGCCGAAGACCTCTTGCCGCAATCGCTGCTCTTCTGCTCCACAACGGCGCCTTTTGCCGACCGTGATGACGCGGTCGTGCTCAGCGCCGCGCTCGATTTAAACGAAGACATCGAGACCTTGAATTTGGGTTCGTCGTTGCGCGCCGGCAGCAGCGGCCTGATTGCCGCGGCCCGGCGCGGTGACTCGCGGACCCTGGTCGTGGCGGCCGATGCGCGGCTGACGCGCGCCGGCAGTGCGCAGGAATTAACGTACGGCGACGCCGCGGCGGCGGTGCTGGTGGGGCCGCCCGGCCCGCGCGCACTCGCCACCATTTTGGCGACCCGCAGCATCGGTGCCGACTTCGTCGATCACTATCGCATGAGCGGCGCCGACTTCGACTATGCGCTCGAGGAGCGCTGGGTGCGCGATGAGTCGCTGACCAAGCGCGTGCCGCAAATGATTGCGCAACTGTTATCCGCCGCCGGTTGCGGCAATGACGCGGTCAGGCATCTCGCCGTACCTGTGTCGGCGGCCACCGCCAAGCGCATCGCGGAAAGCTGCGGCTTGGCGGCCGCACGGCGCGATGCCACCGTGCTCGGCGAATGCGGCGACGCCGGCACGGCATTGCCGCTGTTGCTCCTGGCTGCGGCGCTGGAGGCAGCGCAGCCAGGCGAACTCATCCTGCTCATCGGCATCGGCCAAGGCGTCGATGCCATGCTGCTGCGGGCCGAAGCCGGCGTCCTCGGCGGCAATCAATCCCTGGCCCGTAGCCTCGCGCGCAAGCGCGAGGAACCCAGTTACGTGCGCTACCTGTCGCACCGCGGATTGCTCGACGTGGACTTCGGCATGCGCGCCGAGCGCGACCAACGCACGGCACACAGTGTCGCCTACCGCAAGCGCGACGCCATCACCGCCTTCAAGGGCGGTCGTTGCGAACGCTGCGGCGCCGTGCAGTTCCCGCTATCCCGCGTGTGCGTGAATCCCGCCTGCCGCGACACGGACACACAGACACCCTACCGGCTCGCGGACACTCACGGGCGCGTGAAAACCTTCACCGAGGATTGGCAGGCATACGCGGCGCGCCCGCCCTACGTCTACGGCAATATCGAATTCGCGGAAGGCGGCAATCTGCTCATGGAGATGACCGACGTCGAGTCCGGCGAACTCAAGGTCAACGACGCGGTGCATTTCGTATTTCGCATCAAGGACAACGATCGGGCGCGCGGCTTTCGACGCTACTTCTGGAAGGCAACGAAGGCCTGACGGCCTTGAGGTCACGCGACAATGGCGAGTGGAATCAAGGACAAGGTGGTGATCGTCGGCATGGGTTGCTCGCACTTCGGCGAACGCTGGTCCTGTGGTCCGGACGACCTGATGGTGGAGGCGTTCGGCGAAGCGATCGCGGATGCCGGTATCGAGCGCGACCGCATCGAAGCCGCCTGGCTCGGCGTATTCTTCGACGAACAGAGCACCGGCAAATCATCGCTGCCGATGTCCATGGCGCTGCGGCTGCCCAACATTCCGACGACACGCGTCGAGAATCTCTGCGCCACCGGCACCGAGGCGCTGCGCGGCGCAGTGTATGCGGTCGCGGCCGGCGCCTGCGATATCGCTCTCGCCATGGGCGTTGAGAAACTCAAGGACACGGGCTTCGGCGGATTACCCGAGCGCACCAAGGGCACCTTCGAGGACCTCTACCTGCCGAGCAGCACGGCACCCGGCGCCTTCGCGCAACTCGCGAGCGCGTACGCCGAGCGCTACGGCATCCCGATGCCGGAACTGAAACGCGCCATGGCGCATATTTCCTGCAAGAGCCACGAGAATGCAACCCGGAACCCGAAAGCGCACTTGCGCAACCGGATTACCGAGCAGCAGGTGCTCGACGCGCCGGCGGTATCCTATCCGCTGGGCGTGCTCGATTGCTGCGGCGTCAGCGACGGTGCCGCCTGTGCCATCGTCACCACGCCCGCGATCGCCCGCAGTCTCGGCAAGCGCGATCTGGTATCGGTGCAGGCGCTGCAACTTGCGCCCAGCAATGGCGTGGAGATGGGACATCAGTCCTGGGACGGGACCCATACGCTCACCACGCCGCTTGCGGCCCGCCGCGCCTACGCGGAAGCCGGGGTGCGCAACCCCCGCGAACAAATCGACCTGATCGAAGTGCACGACTGCTTCTCCATCACCGAACTCGTGCTGATGGAGGATCTCGGTTTTTCGGATCTCGGACGGGCGCCGCATGATGTGCGCGACGGCCGCTACGATCGCGACGGCGCCATTCCCTGTCAAATCGACGGCGGCCTGAAATGCTTTGGTCATCCGATCGGCGCCAGCGGTCTGCGCATGGCCTATGAAGTCTATTTACAACTCCTGGGCCGCGCGGGCGAGCGTCAGCTGCACGGACGCTCCGGCCACGGCCCCTCGCTCGGCCTTACGCATAACCTGGGCGGAATTCCCAACCGCAACATCGCCAGCATTTCCATCCTGGGACTACTTGCCGCTTAAACTCTCGAGGTACCCACATGACCGACTCATTGTTCACGCACATCGACCGCATAAACATGGCGCCGCAATGGCAGCCGGCTTGGGACACGCTGAACAAGCTCACGGGCGATGCGACCTTCGTCGAAGTCTTCGCACAGGCGCCCGAACTGCTTGAATTCGTCATGCAGCAGTTCTATGCCAAGATATTTTTCGGCGGCAAAGTCGAACAGCGCTACAAGCAACTGGCGCGGCTGAAGTTATCGATCATCCACGGCTGCCGCACCTGCAATAAACAAAACGTCCCCGGCGCCCTCGAAGCGGGATTCACGGCCGCGCAGATCGATGCGCTGCAGGAGGGCCGTAGCGAATCGTTCACGCCGGCGGAGCGCGCCGTGATCGAATATGCGGCGCAGATGGCGCTCTCCAATATGGAAGGCCGGATGGCACCGGCTCTCTTCGGCAAGCTGCGCGCGCATTTTTCGGAAGCGCAGATTCTCGAACTCGGCACGGCCATGGCAGTGATCTCAGGGATGGCGAAGCTGTCTTTCGTCCTCGA
>DATCDX010000181.1:0-5091 GCA_036510475.1 Steroidobacteraceae bacterium | reverse complement strand
GCTCAATCGTACGACGCGCAGCGTCGTCCCGACCGAAGCGGGGCAGCGCTTGCTGGAGCGGCTAGGACCCGCGTTGAACGAGGTGCAAGCGGCCCTTGACGTAGTGAATGGTTTTCGTAATCGTCCGGCGGGTACGTTACGGCTCAATGTCCCGGTCAGCGCTGCACGCCTGGTGTTGCCCGCGATCGTTCCGCCCTTTCTCGCCGCTTATCCCGAAATCCGACTGGAGGTGATCGCCGACGATAGCTTCGTCGATGTTCTCGCCGCCGGCTGCGACGCGGGCATCCGCTACGACGAACGATTGGAACAAGACATGATCGCCGTGCCGATCGGCCCGCGCGTCCAGCGCTTCGCCACCGTCGCATCGCCCCACTATCTCGACCGTTACGGTCGACCGAAGCACCCGCGCGATCTGCTCAACCACTCCTGTTTGCGCGGCCGCTTCAGTAGCGGCTCGATGACGCCGTGGGAGTTCGAGTGCGACGGCGAGGTGGTGCGGATCGATCCTTCAGGCCCGCTGCTCGTGCAGGCCGGTGCCGCAATTGATCTTGCGGTCGAAGCGGCAATTGCCGGTACCGGCATCATGTGTCTCTTTGAGGACTGGCTGCGCCCGCATCTCGACAACGGTGCTCTTGAGCCCGTCCTCGAACCGTGGTGGCAATGCTTTTCGGGACCTTTTCTCTATTATCCCGGCCGGCGTCTACTGCCCGCACCGCTGCGCGCGTTCGTCGATTTTATCAAGCCGACGGCCGGCCACATGTAACGCCCGCGCCTCGCGTACACATGCGATCCGGGTCACGCCCGCGTCACGGCAGCTCGTGCCTGGAGAAAGTAGGCAGGGACGCACGCACCGATGAATACCAGCAAACCGACGATCTCTTCCTGCGACGCCAAAGCAATCACCGCCAGCATGCTGACAATGCCGATGAGCATTGCGCTGAGGAGCCAGCGGAAATTGAGAGGGGCGCCTGCCTCGGCGACGCCACGCCGCGCTAGCCGCCATGCTGCCGCGCAGCCGAGGATGTAAAGCGCCGCCGAGGTGAGCGTAGCCAACACCGCTAGCTCGGCAAAAGTCCCGGTGATCGCGAGTCCGGCGGCGAGCGTTGCGTAGCAAATGATGGAGATGTGGGGGACGTGGGTGCGGCCGTGCAAGCGTCCGAGCAGGCTTGGCAGCCAGCCATCTCGTGCGAACGCGAATAGCATGCGCGGGCTACCCATGATGTCGGCGCTCAGCCAACCGAACATCGATACTGCGGCGCCGGCTAGCATCAGGACGCGCAATGCCGGACTGATCCGTGCCATTGCATCAGCCAGCGGCACCGTCGACTGGGATAGCGATGGACCCAGAATGCCCTGCGCGACCAGTTGTATGGCTACGTACAGAAGCGTCACTGACCCCAAAGCCAAAGTAAGGGCGCGTGGAATGCTGCGGCCGGGGTCCGCTACTTCACCACTCGTGCACAGCGAGGTCTCCATGCCGGTGAACGCGAATAGAGCCAGTATCAGAGCGCGACCGAGACCCGCCGTGCCGGGTACCGCAACCGGCAGAAAATTACGCGCATGAACTGCGCCCGCGCCGACGATGACGAAGATCACCAACGGTACCAGTTTCAGGATGGTTGCCCAACGGATCAGATGCATGCCGCGCGCGACGCCGCCGATATTCATATAGGCAATCCAGCCGATGACGCCAAAGATGACGAGCGCATGAGTTGACGCTTTGAGCGGCGGAGGCAATACACTTGCTGCTACATCGGCCAAGGCTGCGGCGATGCCGCCGCAGGCTAGAACGTTGCCGATCCACAGGAGCATGCCGGCGACGTATCCGCTTAGCGGTCCGAACGCGGCTTGGATGCAGCCATAGGCGCCGCCGCTGCTTGCTATGCGACTACCCGCCTCAGCGAAACAGATGGCAACCGACCCAATCGCAATGGCACAGATTAGAATTGCAATCGGTGCATACGGACCGATGCTCGCTGCGAGCGCTCCGGGCACCGCGAAGATGCCGGCCCCTACGACTATGCAAATAGTGCTCGCTGCTAGACTCCACGTCCCAACGGCGCGTACCAATCCCGCATCACGACGGTTCGCCTCCATGCTTACCACATGCCGCCGAGTGCCACAGTGATCGCCTCGCCATTCACGCCCCCGGCGGCGTCGCTGCACAAGAACGCGATCACCTGCGCGACCTCGCGCGGTTCCAGCACCCGCTTCTGAGGGTAGATGGCGGCGCGCTCGCGCCACACCTGCTCGACGCTGACGCTGCGCGTTTCAGCCTCGGTCTTGGCCGAGCGCTCGGCCATTGCCGTTCGCACCCAGCCAGGCAGCACTGCGTTGGATGTGACGCCGAACGGTCCAGCGTCCTGGGCGATGGCGCGTGCGAGCCCGATAACCCCGTGCTTGGAAGCGGTATACGCGCTGCCGGAGCGTTCCGCTTTCTCGCCGGCGGTCGAACTGGTGAACACGAGCCGGCCGAAGCCGCGTTTGCACATGCCGCCCACCGTCAGCCGCGCAAGCTCGAACGGACTGTCGAGATTGATGCGCATCGTCTCGCGCCAAACCTCGGGATCCTGTTCCCACACGAGCCGCTCGTGGGCCGAGCCGATGCCGTGGTTCACGACCATCACATCAATCGGCCCCAGTCGCCGTTCGGTCTCGGCGACGGCCAGGGCGCAGCCCTCGGCGGTGCCAAGGTCGGCCGCAACATATTCGAGGCCGACGGCCGCCAGTTCCGTCGCGCTGCGCGAGACGACCATGACGCGCGCTCCCGCCGCCGACAGCAGTAGCGCCGCCTCGCGCCCGATCCCCCGGCCGCCGCCCGTGACCAGCGCCACCCGTCCGTTCATCCTGAAAGCTCCCCGTTTGTTAGTCGGTGGAATCCTCCCACGCCTGGCGGGTGCGCACAATCGTTACGACACAATCGCGATTTCCATTCCATCTGGGTCGCACCAACGCAAGAGAATGAATCGCGTACTATTGTTATCGTGTTTAGGGCCACCACGCCAGCTACGGGATGTGAGAAATGAACATCGATACGGACGTTGCTCTCGTAGCTGCTCCCGTGCCTCAGCTGCATCGCACCCTTGGCACATTTGACCTAGTCCTCCTCAACGTCGCGGCGATTGTTGGATTGCGCTGGCTTTCCGTCGCGGCACAGATCGGGCCGTCGAGCTTGACGCTGTGGGCGGCTGGGATGATCACATTTCTCGTGCCCTCAGCTTTGACGGTGTTGGAACTCAGCTCGCGACTGCCGGGCGAGGGCGGAGTCTATCTCTGGTCGAAGGCCGCGTTTGGTGACCTCCATGGTTTTATCGCCGGCTGGAGTTACTGGATAGCCAATCTTGTTTTCTTTCCATCGCTGCTGCTCTTCGCCGCCGCCGTGCTGCTGTACGTCCCCGGGGGTTCGTGGCTCGCGCTCGCGGACAATCCGCTGTACAACGGCGCAGCCTCACTGGGTATTTTGTGGTTTGCGACGCTGCTCAATATCGTTGGTCTGGAAAGGGCGAAATGGTTGCAAAATGCCGGCGGCATAGCGACTTGGCTCGTCGGTGCGCTCATCCTGAGTGGTGGTGCAGTGGCGTGGTACCGCTTTGGTGCCGCCACGCCGATTGCTGCCCCCGCGCTCGTACCGGACCTTAAATCGTTGGCGACGCTCGCCAGCTTCGCGACCATCGCACTCGCCTATGCCGGCCTCGAACTGGGGCCGATTCTCGGTGGCGAGATCAAAAATCCGCGGCGGACCATCCCTCGGGCGTTGCTGATCGCGTGTGTAACGATCGCCGTTCTGTACATCGCCGGTACAGCGGCCTTGTTTGCGGCACTCCCGACTGGGCAGATCAACGCGATCAGCGGTGTCCCTCAGGCACTTGCGGCGGTGGCGGCGCGGGTGGGCGCCCCGGTGTTAGGAGTCGCCGCCGCCGTGCTGTTGACGGTGGCTTCGCTGGGCGGTCTCGGCGCGTGGATTACCGGTACTGCGCGCTTACCGTTCCTCTTTGGCCTGGATCGCTACTTGCCCAAGGCGCTAGGCGCCGTGCATCCGAAGTTTGGCTCGCCGCACGTGGCGCTGCTCGTGCAGGGAGGTCTCACCACAGTTGTACTGCTCGCCGCGATCTCGGGAACCGCCATCCGCGAAGCGTACGTCGTGTTGATCGACATGACCGTGATACTGACGTTCTTGCCGCTGCTCTACATGTTTGCCGCTTTGCCGATATTGCGCCGCCGCGAGCCCGACCGCCGCGCGGGCGTGATGATGATTCCCGGGGGACCGTTCGTATGTTGGTTGGTGGCTGGATTCGGGTTTGCGGTGACTTTGCTCGCGGTCCTGTTCGCGATGGTGCCGCCCGTCGCCAGTACGAACCGGTTGCTCTTCGCCATCAAAGTTGTCGGTGGATCTGCAACGCTGATCGGAGCCGGGCTCGTGTTCTATTTTCGCGGCCGCCGGCGATGAATCTTCCCAATGTGGTGGGTTTGGTAACCTCGGAGGTATCCCGAACCGGGGAAGCTACTCTGATGCGATAGAAGAGCTAATCGATGGTGCGTGGCATGGCGGCGCTGCCCGCAGATAGCACGCACATACGCGTTACACCATGTACCGATTTTATGGCGGTTCGTGCAGCATAGTATTGAATAAAAAGCGGCCACTGAACTCTGTGCGGTCACCGGCCCTCTTTCCCGCGATCGGCTGCAACCGCGCCGACAAGGGTTTCTTCCACTTCCATGCGAGCGATGCAACATCACCGAAAATGCGCGCCAGCTGATTGACACTAATGTCGCCGGGATAGGGAATCGTATCGAGACCCGTACCGCATACCGCCGAATAAGCGAGCAATGAGTCCGTGGTGATGGTGCCTTCGGCCCAACGCCGTGCCAAGACTTTGTCCTCCAAGACCGGAACCATAAGCCCGGAATAGCCGATCTGCTTGACGGGAACAGCTTTGACCGCGGTGGTGATGACGAGAGCCGCCGTCATGGTTCCGCTCGAACCGAATCTCGCGCCGGTGTACGTTTCCACTGCCGCTCCGATGGATACATCGCCGAGCGGCGCCGGCGTCGGATCGACGCCCATGAAACTCCATCCAGTCGATGCTGCCA
>DATCDX010000180.1:0-3776 GCA_036510475.1 Steroidobacteraceae bacterium | reverse complement strand
TAGGCCCGCGCAGCAGCTACCGGCCGTCGCTGTTCAGCTGCCGTTCGAGCCGGTCCAAACACTGCATGGCCGGCAGACATTGCGCAACGCTGGAATTCGGTTCACGCCCTTCGCGGATCGCGGCGAAGAATTCACGATCTTGCAATTCGATGCCGTTCATCGAGACATCGACCTGCGACACGTCGATGGGATTGTTCTTCCCGTCCAGCAACTCATCGTAACGTGCGATGTACGTGCCGTTATCGCAGATATAACGGAAGAACGTGCCCAGCGGTCCATCGTTATTGAAGGACAGCGACAGCGTGCAAATGGCACCGGTGGATACTTTGAGCCCGATGCTCATATCCATGGCGATCCCCAAGGTCGGGTGTTTCGGCCCCTGCAGCGCAAACGCCTGGGATACATTTTCACCCGTCTGATACGCGAATAGATCGACGGTGTGGCAGGCATGATGCCAGAGCAAGTGATCGGTCCAGCTGCGCGGTAAGCCGAGCGCGTTGGTGTTGGTGCGCCGGAAGAAGTACGTCTGCACATCCATTTGCAGCACCTTGAGTTCGCCCGCGAGGATTCGCTTGTGCAGCCATTGGTGACTGGGATTGAAGCGCCGCGTGTGGCCCGCCATGGCCACCACGCCGGTCTCGGATTGCAAGCGCACCAGGCGCTCTGAGTCGGCCAGCGAGTCGGCCATGGGTATTTCGATCATGACGTGCTTCCCGGCGCGCATGCATTGTTCGGCCTGCGCCGCGTGCATTTGCGTCGGCGACGCCAAAATCACCGCGTCGAGCCCGGGCTGCGCCAGACTCTCGGCGAGACTCGCCGTCCAATGCGGTATTTTCCACTGCTGCGCCACGACGCGCGCGGATTCCAAATTCGAACCCGCCAGCGAGATGACCTCTATCCCTAAAATTTTGGCCATGGCCTCCAGGTGTTTGATGCCGAACGCGCCATGGCCCACGAGACATACCTTCATGCCGCACTCCTGTTCTCGAGAATCATGAGACCCGCGGCCGTGTTGGACGCCGGCACATGGTAGTGGCGGTAGATTTCCGCGACGTTGTCGTTGAGCGCGCCGCGCATCACATGCCACATCACCATCTCCACGCCTTCGGAGCCCGCTTCGCGCATGTACTCCGTATGAGTGATCCGCGTAAGCGCCAACGGGTCCCGGGTCAGTCCGTCGAGAAAGGCGGTGTCGAATTGCCGATTGATCAATCCGGCGCGCTCGCCCTGCAGCTGATGGGACATGCCGCCGGTGCCGTAAATCACCACACGCAGATCCTCATCGAAGTTCTCCACGGCGCGGCGAATCGCCATGCCCAACTTGTAGCATCGGGCGCCGGTGGGCGGCGGATACTGCACGACATTGACGCAGAGCGGTATCACTGGGAACGGCCACGCCGCGGGCTGGCCGCAGGTCACCGACAGCGGCACTGTGAGGCCATGGTCAACCGGCATTTCGTTGGCGATGGTCATATCGAATTCATCGAGTATCAGCGACTCGGCGAGGTGCCAGGCGAGCGGCGGATGTCCCTGCACCACGGGCACCGGCCGCGGCCCGAAACCTTCATCGGCGATGGGAAAATGATCGGCAACGCCGATCAAGAATGTCGGAATAATTTGCAGCGAGAACGCCGAGGCATGGTCGTTGTAGACGATGATGGCGACGTTGGGCGCCAATTTAGCCAGCCATTCGCGCGCGGGTTCATAGCCCCTGAACAGCGGCTCCCAATAGGGGGTGCCGGTCGTGCCCCGATCCATTGCGACGCCGATGGCGGGCACGTGCGAGGTGGCAATGCCGGCGACAATTTTAGCCATGATCCGTCTCCGCTTAAGTCGAGCTCTTGTAGCGATTGCCCTCGGGACTGCGCCCGCCCGCCAGCATCATCCGCGCATACGTGTCCTTAGGTACGCCCGACATCATGCCGGCCACGTCTTGGAATGTCAGACCGTCGCAGAAGGCAATCTTGATGGTGTAGTAGATATTGCCGCCGACTCGCAGCATCCCCAGCCAGTCGCGTTCCAATACCGTGCGGCGTTGTTCGGGCGTGAGCGAAAATCCGTCGAGATAGGCGGCTTCATTGTCTTTGAAGCGCTTGCGGTTCTCCGCTTTGTTAAGCGACATGCAGAACATGTTGAGCTTGTAGCCTAAGCGGCCACGCAACGCGTCATAGACATAAGTGCCGGGAATGCTTTCATAGTCGCGTAGCTGGGTCATGTCACTGTTTCCGCGGAGTGTATTTCTTGGCGAACGATGTCGCGAATGACCTCGATCGCCTTGCGCATCAGCGGACTCTTCGGCCGCTGCGCCGAGGTCGCAATGCAAAGCGATGTCTTGAGGACCGGTGCGATAATAGGCTTGAGCTGCACTTCGCCGCTCCATTGCGAGGACTTCACCGCATTCAGCGGCAGGACGCCAAAACCGTGGCCTTGCCGCACCAGATCAATGACCGCGGGAATGCACTCGATTTCATGCGCCACCTTGATCTTGACGTTGACGCCGGCCAACGCATTCTCCACCGACATCCGCATCGCGTGCGGGCGGCTCGGAATGATCAGAGGATAGTCGGCGAGTTCCGCGAGCGTAATGGATTTTCTGGGCCTGCGCGATCCATGCGCGGACTTGGCCGCCGCCGGCGCAATCAGAAACAACTGATCATCGAGCAGCGGCTGCAGATCGACCGCGGGCGAGGCGGGCGCATTGTAGGCCAACGCGCAATCCACGCGGCCGATGCTCAACCACTCGAGAATATACGAGGACAGGCCTTCGACCGTCGCCAGGCGGGCATGCGGCAACGTCCGCGCGAACGCCTTGACCAGCGGCACCGTCACACTGCGCCCGAGACTAGGGGGTATTCCCAGCGTGAAATGGCCGGAAGCCCCGGTCTTCTGATCCTCGAGATCCTGCCGGGCGCGGCTGATTTGCATCAAGATGCCGCGCGCGTGCTCGAGCAGGCGTGCGCCGGCATCGGTGAGCACGACCCCGCGTCCGTTGCGGTCGAACAGATTCTGACCCAGCTCGACTTCCAGTTGGCGTACCTGGCGGCTCAGCGCCGGTTGCACCACGGAGAGAAACGACGCGGCGCGCGTGAAGCTGCCCAATTCGGCCACATGGCGGAAATACTCGAGCTGTTTCAGATCCATGCGCCGCTCGACTTCATGATCTATGCTCAATTGCTATAACAGGTATATTGCGCATTACTTGGTAGTATACGTGATCTTCGCAACGGTTCATTACTTGGCGGCGGCGAGTTCGAGATGCAGCGATCCATCCCCTGTCTGTTCATGCGCGGCGGCACCTCACGCGGCCCGTTCTTCCTCGAGAGCGATCTGCCGGCGGACATCGCGCGGCGCGACGCGGTGCTGCTCGCGGTCATGGGTTCCCCTGATGCGCGGCAAATCGACGGCATGGGCGGCGCCGATCCGCTGACCAGCAAGGTGGGCATCGTGCGGCGCGGCCAGAGTCCCGGAGTGGATTTGGAATTTCTATTTGCGCAAGTGTCCGTCAAGGAAGCGCGGGTCGACACGACGCCCAATTGCGGCAATATGCTGGCGGCAGTGGCCCCCTTCGGGATCGAGACCGGTCTGGTCGCAGCCCGCGGTGAGATCACCACCCTACGGGTATTGACGCGCAACACCGGAACTCTGAGCGACATTGAGCTGCTTACTCCCGGCGGCGCGGTCGAGTACTCGGGCGCGGCGCGCATCGATGGCGTGCCGGGGACGTCCGCGCCCATCAATATCAGTTTTCTGGAGACCGCGGGTTCGGTGTGCGGCTC
>DATCDX010000179.1:0-3710 GCA_036510475.1 Steroidobacteraceae bacterium | reverse complement strand
ATCGAACCGGTGCAGGGCGAAGGTGGCTTCAACGTGGCGCCCTTCGATTTTCTACGCGCGCTGCGGCGGCTATGCGATGAGCATGGCATCGTCCTGATCGCCGACGAGGTGCAGGGCGGCATGGCGAGGACCGGGAAGATGTTTTCGATCGAGCATTCCGGCGTGGTGCCTGATCTCATGACCGTGGCCAAGGGATTGGGCGGCGGTTTCCCGCTCTCCGGCGTGATCGGCCGCGCCACCATCATGGATTCCGTGCACCCCGGTGGTTTGGGGGGCACTTACGGTGGTAATCCGATCAGCATCGCGGCGGCCAATGCGGTACTCGATGTGATCGAAGCCGAAGGGCTGTGCGCGCGAGCGACCGCCGTCGGCGAAAAAATGCGCACGCGGCTGCTGGCGCTTGCCAAGGTGTTGCCCGGCATCGGCGATGTGCGCGGCTTGGGCGCCATGATCGCGTTCGAATTGGTCAAGGACCCTAAGACACGCGAGCCAGATGCGGAACGGACGACAGCGGTGCTGGCACACGCCGAATCGCGGGGCTTGATCTTGCTGTCATGCGGCACGTCCGCGAACGTCGTGCGACTGTTGGCGCCTCTGACCATTCCTGACTCAGTGCTCCATGAGGGCCTGGATATTCTAGAGGCGGCGTTGCACGACGCCTATGGAAGCGAGTCGAAGCGAGCCGTGGCTTAAGCGCGGCCTAGCGCGCTACCCCCTGGCGCGCTACAGGCGCAGGGTGGCGGTGATGCCGATGGTGCGCGGCCGCCAAGTGTAGGCATTCTGTTCCACCGACGTGGGCGCCAGCGGATTCGCCGCATATGAGGGACTGTTGGCATCGATCTGCGACATCTCATAGTTGAGGGTGGTGCGCGAATCGAACAGGTTGTCGCAGAATAACGCGACCTGCCAGCTGCCGAGCGTGATCCCGCCGCGCAGCGACGCAAAAGAATTCGACGACAAGGTGTAGGTGTTCGGCGAAAATTGCACGGTCGCGGGATCTTGAACGCCGGCGAGCCAATTGTTACGCGCCGTGTATTCCCAATCCATGCGCACGAACGAATCGTGCTGCGCCAGTTTGAAGTTGTACTGCGTGCCGAGCGACAGGGTCCAGGGCGGATTGGTGCCGGGGCCACCGTCGATGGCGGCTTCGCCTGAGATCGCATCGCCCGATTGAACCAGCAGGGGTTTCGGCGGCTGCGTGGACTCGCTGTAGCGCGCGCTGGTATAGCCGAACGCCAGGTCTCCGGTGAAGCCCAAGCCCAGCACCATGTCGGCCTGAATGTCGAAACCCTTGGCCACCGCGGTGCCTAAGTTGTCGGTGAATTGCAAGCCGCAGTTGTACGGCACGTAGACGCTCTGCTGGATGTTCTTCCACTTGATGTAGTAGACGCTGGTGGCGATCCGGAACCGGTCGGCGACGTTGTTCTTGGCGCCGATCTCGTAACTCTGCGTGGTGTCCGAGTTGTAGGTCAGCGGCGCGCCGTTGGGATAGCCGGTCTGCGTCAGGCCGCCGGTGCCGTCGCAATAACCGGGCAGCGGCGCATTGCCGCCGCCGGGCCGGAATCCCTTGGCGTAGGTGGCATAGAACAAATTATTGGGATCCATCTGAAACGACAGGCTGGCTTTCGGCGTGAATGCGTTTTCGCGCTGTGACGCGGACGCGTTGTCCGGTCCATAGTTCTCGAGGCCGTCGCCGTAGTGCGATAGATCGAACGACATCTTGGCGTAGCGGCCGCCCAAGGTGAGCTTCCACTGATCGCTGAAGGCATAGGTGGCCTCGCCGAAACCGGCGAGCTGGCGGTCGTGGACCTGGTTCTTGTTGTAGTAAATATCGCAGTCAGGAAATGCTTGCGGCGTTCCGACGCCGTTGCAGTTGTAGAAGTCGCCGCCGAAATAGCTCTGCGGCGTGATACCGAACAGCGTGTTCCAGAACGGGACGATCTGGCTGTCCTTGAGTTCTTCGATGCTGGTTTCCTTCGACAGCGACCAGAAGGCGCCCACCGTCCACTTCCAGCGGCTGGCGTCGTCGTTCGACTGCCAGCGGATTTCCTGCGTCCAGGATTGCTGCTGGTTGGTCATGACATTGGGAGTGGAATAGCCGGCGAAACCCGGCGGCAGATGAATCCCCTTGGCGTCGATGAGCGGATACCAGGAGCAGGGGGGCGCGCTCTGGGCCGGGCCGCAGGTCCCGGTCAGCCAGCTCTGCGTCTGATAATAGGCCAGATCGTATACCGTGCCCTGGTAACCCGTAAGTTCATTGCGATGGTAGTACGAGGAGTTGGAGATGAGCTGGGTCTTGCCGATATCCATCACGATCTTCAACGCCGGCAGATAGTAGGCATCGGGCACCGGAATGCGTTCCGGTGTCGCATTGTTGAATTGACCCGCGGCCACATTGGAGTAAGCCGGCCAGTAGGTCGACTCGTCGTGCTTGCGCGAGTTCTGGTACATGACGCTGGGCGTGATTTGCAGCCCTTGCGTGGGCTGGATCAGAAACGCGAGACGCAGCGCCGCGGTGTCGGCGTGATTCGCATCTTTTTCCGTGACGCTGAGCGTAGTGGGGTCGACGCGGTCGATCCAGCCGCCGTCGCGGCGATACCAGACGCTGGCGCGAAAGCCCAGCACGTCGTCGATGATGGGTCCGCCGTGGGCGATGCCGGCCTCGTAGCTGGGGTCGCCGCCACGGGTGAAGGACATTTCGCTCTTCACGTAGGTTGAGTCCTGGGTGACGCTGGGCTGCGTCATGATGTAGCGCACCGTGCCGCCTTCGGAGCCTGCGCCGAACAGGGTGCCTTGCGGGCCGCGCAGAATTTCGACGCGATCCAGATCGAAAGTCTTCGGCAGCGTGTCATCTGGATTGAATCCGAGCGCGCGCATCTGAATGGGGGTGTCGTCGATGTAGATGCCGGTGGTGCCGGCGCCGCCCGAGGAAGATATGCCTCTGATGGAAATGGCATTGGTGCCGGAGGTGTCGATGGAAACGCCCGGCGTGAAGCGCGCGATATCCTGGAAATCCTTGACGCCTTTCTGATCGATCATGTCCTGGCTGAAGGCCGTGACGCTGACCGGCACGCGATTGATGTTTTCCTCGCGGCGGGTGGCGGTCACCACGATTTCCTCCAAGCCGGTGCCGGCGGCGACGCTGCCTGAGACGGCACCGGCGGCGGCCGAGTTCGCGTCTGCGGCGAGGGCGGCGCCGGCGATTGCGGCCGATGCGCCGATGGCCACTAAAAAGCTGCGTAAAAACAATCTCCGACGGGGAATCCGCTGTTCGGGCAGCTTGGAATGAGTGGCCGGCATGGTATCCCCCCGCACGCTAGTTATATGGTCAGATAATTCTTTCGCGACAGTACCACGCGACAAAAATCGGCACAATTATCAGTGATAACGAGTGCGACGCCGCAATTCACCGAAGACTTATTCGGTCATATAACGATTGGTACCTCGGCCCCATAATGTTGACCGGTCAACATCAATGTGCCGAGGTACTAGTGTCGAAACACCACGGTGATGCCGAAGGTTCGCGGCCGATAGGAAATGTACCGGTAGGCGGGACTTGCCAGCGAATTGCCGCCGTTGTCGTAAGCGTTGGTCTGATGGTTGTAATTGAGGATGGTATGGCTGTCGGTCAGGTTGTCCACGAACAGCGATACCCCGAAGTCGCCGATTTGCGTGCCGGCGCGCAGCGAGGCGAAGCTCTCCCGCTCGAT
>DATCDX010000178.1:0-2831 GCA_036510475.1 Steroidobacteraceae bacterium | reverse complement strand
CCCGGTCCGCCTGCAGTTCATCGACGTGATAGCGCTTTTCCATGGCGCGCACGCTGAGCACGCGCGCATCTTCGTCGGTGAAACGGCCCATGAGGTCATATAGCATGCCTTCGCGCATGGCGCCTTCCGCGACGCGAATGCGGTCGATGGCGAAGTTCTCGGCGATTTCCAGCAGGATCGCAAGTCCTGCGGGAAACACCGGCGCGCGTTCGGCGTCCACGTCGGGCAGATCGAGTTCGTCCACATGCCCTGCGGCGATCACGCGCTCAGCCAGCGATCGCAGGCTATCCGGCGTGATGTGCGGCGCATCGGGATTAAGCCGGCGCATGACATCGCCGATGACCCTCACCGTACCGGAACTGCCGAAGGCCTGCAGCCAGCCGAGCTTGCGGTAGGCTTCGTGTATGGGTTCGAGTTCGAGCCTGACCGCCGTGCGCGCGCGTTCAAAGCGCTTCTCTGAAATCCGGCCGTCGTCGAAACAGGTCGTGGTCAAACCCACGCAACCCACCGACAGGCTTTCGAGCAGCAGCGGATTGAAGCCCTCGCCAATCACGACCTCGGTCGATCCGCCGCCGATGTCGATCACCAGCCGTTTGTCCGGGCTCAGCGGGCTGGTATGCACCACGCCGGAGTAGATCAGCCGCGCTTCCTCCGGTCCGGAGATAATTTCGATGGGATGGCCGAGGGCGGCACGAGCCCGCTCCAGGAACCAGCGCTTGCGCTTGGCACAGCGCAAAGCACTGGTGCCGACCACCCGCACGCTGTTTGCCTGCATGGCGCGCAGCCGCTGCCCGAACCGCTCCAGACAACGCAACGCGCGCTCCGTGGCCGAGTCGTCCAACCGGCCGCTGTCACTCAAGCCGGCGGCCAGGCGAACCATTTCGCGCAGGCGATCGAGGATAACGAGTTGGCCGTGCGAGTAACGCGCGACGACCATGTGAAAACTATTGGAGCCTAAGTCGACCGCGGCAAGCACGTCGGGCACGACGCTGCCACCGCTCATCGAAGGCCCAACATTCTAGGACGAGAACGAAGACCCGCAACCGCAGGTGGTTTTGGCGTTCGGGTTGCGTATCACGAATTGCGCGCCCTGCAGGTCCTCTTTGTAGTCGATTTCCGCGCCCATGAGGTATTGCGCGCTCATCGGATCGACCAATAGCTGCACCCCGCGGTTCTCGACGCAAAAATCGCCATCCTCGATCTTCTCATCGAAGGTGAACCCGTATTGGAAGCCGGAGCAGCCGCCACCGGAGACGAATACCCGCAGCTTGAGATTCGGGTTCGATTCCTCGCGGATCAGCTCGCTCACCTTGCCGGCCGCGGCGTCGGTGAAAACCAGCACATCGGGCGGAGGGGGGTCCATATCGTTCCGGACCATCGATTCAGGTGTCGCGCTCATAGTAGTAGTGTACTCGGCAGTGGCTGGCCAATCAAAGTTCGGGAGGTTCCTCGCGCGCCGGGGGCTCCGCCTGAGCGGTATTCGGCCGGTGAATCAGCTTCCCATTGATTTGGGCGCCCACCGCCGTTTCAATGGTCACGTAGTGGACACTGCCCAGAACGCGCGCCTTTGAGCCCAGTTCCACCCGATCGGCGGCCTCGATATCGCCTTTGACGGTGCCATTGAGGACGATATGGGAGGCGATCACCGAGCCTTCGATACAGCCCTGCTCGCTCACTGACAAAAAGCTGCCCTCGCCCGGCTCGCTCTTGACGTTGCCATTGATGGTGCCGTCCAGGTGCAGGCCGCCGGTGAATGCGACATCGCCGTCGATGCGGGTCTTGGCGCCGATCAACGTGCCTATTTTCGCCGCATTACTCTGTTTCGCTTTGAACATCGACACCACCCTTGGGCGCAGCACTGCCGCTCGCCTCGGTTTCCACGGACATTCCCTGCGCCTTCCAGACGAAAGCCTGGCGAAAGCCGTGGCCGCCGTCCCTAGGACCGTGAATCTCGGCGCCGATGCGCGTCGGCACGAAACCCTGCGGCAATTGCACCAACTCGTCATAGCCCTGAAAGTAACGGAAGGAGTATGCCAGGCTGGCGCGGCGGCCGGCCGAGACCTGCGCGAAACTCAAGGTGACGGGTTTGCCGCGCAACAAACCGTCGATCGTAATCGCGACACTGCCCGACACCGTGTTATCCGGCTTGCCGGTGTGCATCAGCACGAATTTCAGATGATATCGACCGGTTACCATTTCCGGCACGATTTGCATCTGTTGCACCTTCACGTGAACCGTCGTCTCCGGCTGCACCAATCCTCGATAGAACGACAGGTCTTGATTCAGGCGCGCGATCTGACTCTGCATGTCGCCGAGACTGTGCTCGACCTGTTTATAGCCCTCGCGATCGACGCGCCGCGCCACTTCGGCCGCTTCCAACTGGCCGCGCTGCTTCTCATTTTGTGCTGCGAGCGTGCGAATGCGCGCACTCGCCGACAATGCGCCGCGAACGGAATCGACTACCCGGTAGCCCGCGTCGTAGCGGCCGAGTTCGAACGCCGCGTACAGTATGCCGATGATCGCAAGCGCCAGGAGTCCCAACAGCAGCGCGCGGCGCTTGGGCGCATACGGTCGGACCACCAGTTTGCCGAACGAATCCGCCATTCTCGATTTCGCGCCATCCTCGTCAGGGGTTAGAGGCTCCAGGGCTAAAGACATTACACGAAGCCGCGACAGATTACGCCCCGCGGTATAGGATTCCGCGCGAGAGGAAACGTTCATGCTCTGGCTCAAGGCATTTCACATCATCGCGGTGGTCACCTGGTTCGCCGGCCTGTTCTACCTGCCGCGGCTGTATGTCTACCATTGCCAGACGGCCCGCGGCTCGGCGG
>DATCDX010000177.1:0-11261 GCA_036510475.1 Steroidobacteraceae bacterium | reverse complement strand
GGTGCGCATCCGCGACATCGGGGTCGCGGTCGACGGCCCGGAAAATACGCAGATGACGGCCTGGCAAAACGGCCGCAACGGCATTTTGTTATTGATCTACAAGCAGCCCGGTGCCAACGTCATCGACACCGAACAGCGGGTCGAAGCGCTCTTGCCGCATGCGCTCGCCTCCGTGCCGCCCTCGATTAAAGTCGACAAGATCGCCAATCGCACCACCACCATCAAGGCCTCGGTGCACGAGGTCGAGTTAACGCTCGCGATCACCATTGCGCTGGTCGTGATGGTGATTTTCTTATTCCTGCGCAACGTCTGGGCCACGATCATCCCCGGTGTCACCGTGCCGCTGGCGCTGCTCGGCACGGCGGCAATGATGTACGTTCTCGATTTCAGCCTCGATAATTTATCGCTGATGGCGCTTACCATCGCGGTCGGTTTCGTGGTCGACGATGCCATCGTGATGCTGGAAAATATCTACCGGTATGTCGAGGCGGGCCTGTCGCCTGTGGAGGCGGCGCTCAAGGGGTCGAGTGAGATCGGTTTTACCATCATGTCCATCAGCATTTCCCTCATCGCCGTATTCATTCCCTTGCTGCTGATGGGTGGCATCATCGGCAGGTTGTTCCGTGAATTTGCGGTCACCATGACAATGACCATCGTCATCTCGGCGTTCGTCGCCTTGACGCTCTCGCCGACCATGTGCGCGCTGTTCTTGCGCGACGAGAAGCATGCGAAGCACGGCAAGGCGTATATGGCGATCGAAAACGCCTTTAATCGCCTGCTGGCCGGATACACGCGGGGCCTGGATTTTTGCCTGGATCATCAGCGTGCCACATTGGTGGTGTTTCTGATCACACTTGCCGCGACGGTGGTGCTGTACATCGAGATACCCAAGGGTTTCTTTCCGCAGCAGGACACGGGAATCATCGTCGGGATATCCGACGGGCCGGAGGATATTTCCTTCACCGAGATGGCGCGGCGCCAGCATGCCCTGCTCGACGTGGTCGCCCAGGATCCGGACGTCGAAAGCTACGGCACCGGATTGGGCGGCAGCCGCCCCATCAACAACGGTTTCGTCATCATCAGCCTGAAGCCGCGCGAGCAGCGCAGCGCCAGCGCCGATCAGATCATCAACCGGCTGCGGCCGAAATTGGCGAAGGTGTCCGGTGCGACGCTTTTCATGCAGGCGGCGCAGGATCTCAATATCGGCGGCCGCACCTCGCGCACGCAGTACCAATACACTTTGCAGGATTCGGATATCAACGAACTCAACGAGTGGGCGCCGAAACTGCTGGCCAGACTAAAAACGCTGCCGATGTTGCGTGATGTCGCTTCCGATCAGCAGACCAGCAGCGGCATGCTGTCGCTCGACATCGACCGCGATCAGGCGGCCCGTTTCGGCATCCAGCCCGCCGCGATCGATCAGGCGCTCTACGATGCCTTCGGCCAGCGCCAGGCGGCCCAGTTCTTCACTCAGGCCAACAGCTATCACGTCATTCTGGAAATCACTCCCGCGCTGCAGAGCGATCCCGCCTCTCTCGACAAGCTATACCTGAAGTCACCGTTGACCGGCCAGATGGTGCCGCTCTCGGCAATGACCAAGTACGACACGCAGCATGTGACCTATCTGTCGATCAACCATCAGGGACAATTTCCGGCGGTGACGTTGTCGTTCAATCTGGCGCCCGGCGCGGCGCTGGGTGATGCCGTCGATGCGATCAATCGCGCGTCGGCCGCGATGCGCCTGCCGGCCGCCATCACCGGCAATTTTCAAGGCACCGCGCAAGCCTTTCAGAGCTCTTTGAAGAGCCAGCCCTATCTGATTCTCGCCGCGCTGGTGGCGGTGTATATCATTCTCGGCATGCTCTATGAAAGCTACATCCATCCGCTGACCATTCTCTCCACGCTGCCGTCGGCCGGCGTCGGTGCGCTCCTGGTGCTGTTGATCTTTCACATCGAACTGACCGTGATGGCGCTCATCGGCATCATTTTGTTGATCGGTATCGTGAAGAAAAACGGCATCATGATGGTCGATTTCGCGATCCAAGCCGAGCGCGAGCAACATTTATCGCCGCATGACTCGATTCGCCAGGCGTGTCTGCTACGCTTCCGGCCGATTATGATGACCACCATGGCTGCACTGCTGGGTGCGTTGCCGCTGGCGCTCGGCCAAGGCACCGGTTCGGAACTGCGCCGGCCGCTGGGACTTACCATGGTGGGCGGCTTGATCCTGAGTCAGGCGTTAACCCTGTTCACGACGCCGGTCATTTACCTGTACTTGGATCAGTTCAGCCTATGGATGAGGGGTCGCCGACGACGCAAGCATCCCGGCGCGCCCACGGTGGACCCGCCGCCGCGCTCGGCCGAACACACGGCATCGCCGCTCGAGGGGAGGGGAACCACATGAAGATTTTGCTGGTGGAGGACAACGAACGGGTCAGCCAGTTCGTGGTAAAAGGCCTGCAGGAAGCCGGTCATACCATGGATCACGCCGACAATGGCCGCGATGGCATGTTTCTCGCCGCAAGCGAGCCCTATGACGTCATCATCATGGATCGGATGCTGCCGGGCGAGATCGATGGTCTGGCCATCATCGAAGTACTGCGCAAAGCCGGCAAGCGCACGCCGATTCTGATCTTGAGCGCGCTGTCCGAGGTCGACGAGCGCATACGCGGCCTGCGCAGCGGCGGCGATGACTATTTGACCAAGCCGTTCGCCTTCGGCGAATTGCTGGCGCGCCTCGACGCGCTGCATCGTCGTGCGCAGGGCGTCAACCACGAGATCCCCCTGACCGTGGGCGACTTGCATATGGATCCTTTGACGCGCAAGGTAACCCGCGGCGACCGCCCGATCCTATTGCAGCCGCGCGAATTCAAGCTGCTCGAGTACCTGATGCGCCACGCCGGACAGGTGGTCACACGGACCATGCTCTTGGAGAATGTTTGGGATTATCACTTCGATCCTCAGACCAACGTGGTCGACGTGCACATCAGCAAACTGCGGCAGAAAATCGACGCCGAATTCGAACGTCCGCTGCTGCGCACCGTCCGCAATGCGGGTTATACCGTGACGGCGGCCGACTAGCATGATGCGCTCATCCGCGCTTTCCCTGGCGCTCGGCTACGTCGCGCTGGGGATTACGGCATTGGTATTGTTCGCGGCCCCCCTCTGGTATGCCTGGCAGGTGACGATCCAGGATGGCCGCGTGGAAATATTGCAGGTCGACGCGCAACGGCTCGCCGAGGTCTTCCACCGCGACGGTGCGGACGGCGTGCGCAGCTTCATCGATGCACGCGTGCGCATGCAAATCGCCGGCGAGCGGATTTTGCTGCTGACCGATGCATCGCTGCGGCCGCTGTCCGGCAACCTGCCGGCGTGGCCCTCGGCCTTGCCCACGACGCCGGGCGACTACAAGATCAAGATTCAATTGGGTGAGCGCGGCATGCAAACGGCGTTGATGCATGTCGCCACGCTGGGCAGCTACAATCTGCTGGTGGGGAGGGACAATTCGCTGTTTGCGCCGCTGCAAACCCGCTTCTGGTACGGGCTCACCGCCGCCCTCGCCGTCCTGTCGATCGCCGCCTTGCTGATAGGACTCATCACGCGGCGCGCGCTCATGTCGCGTATCCATAGCATCCGGCAAACCGTCTCCGCCATCATTCACGGTGATTTGAAACACCGTTTGCCGACTCACCTGAACGATGACGAGCTCAACACGCTGTCGCGCACCATCAACGGCATGCTCGACCAGATCGAACAACTGGTGCACGGCGTGCGCAATGTCTCCAATTCGATTGCCCACGACCTGCGTACGCCGCTGGCCGAACTGCGCTCCCGGCTCGAAGAGCTGGCGCTCATAAGGCCGCCGCCTGAGGCCACCTACGCCGAAATCGACGGCGCCGTGGCGGATGTCGATCGGGTGATTCGTATTTTCGACGCACTGTTGCGGCTCGCAGAAATCGATGCCGGATTGCGCCGCTCCGGTTTCGTGCCGCTCGACGCGGCAGACCTTGCGGCGAACGCGGTCGAATTCTACGCGCCGGCCGCCGAACTCAAGAATATCAACCTCACGTTTCGCTCGGAAGGACCGTTGTCAGTGGCCGGCGATCCCGTGCTGCTCGCCCAAGCCCTCACCAACTTGATCGACAATGCGCTGAAGTATGCGCCGCAGAACGGCACGATCGAAGTTGCCGTACGCAAGCGCGCCGACGGTGCCGCGGAGATTTCGGTGACCGACAACGGACCCGGAATAGCCGATTCGGAGAAGTGCAAAGTCATGGGGCGCTTTTATCGCGGCGATTCGAGCCGCGGTACGCCGGGCGTGGGTCTGGGCTTGAGCCTCGCGCAAGCGGTGGCGAAGCTGCACGGCAGCACCATCGAGCTTTCGGACCACAGTCCCGGACTGCGGGTTATCTTTGCCATAGCCGTCGATTCCGTCGATGGCGCCGATTCCATGCCGCGCGTAGTCCCAAGTCAGCAGAGCGCCGCGTCCGCCGCCACGCTAGCGGCGCCGTTGCCTTTCTCCTAGCGCGCGGTGGGGCTCGGTTGTGCGATGTGCTCCGGTTGCGCGATGAGCCCGGCGGCGCGGTGCTCAATCACCATCGCGCGTGCCGCTCACTCGCGTAGTAATATCCGGGCAGCACCATCATCGGTTCCCTACTATGCTCATCAGCTGCGCCGCCTATGAAGACGGGAAAAAACTCGGCGATATCGAGGTCGCCCGGATTCAGGAGTACCTACGCCGGCCGAACTGCTTCGTGTGGGTGGCACTGCAGGATCCGGATGCGGCGGAAATCAGCGACATGCAGCGGGCGTTTGCATTGCACCCCTTGGCCATCGAGGACGCGCAGACCGGACACCACCGGCCGAAGATAGAGGAATACGGCGATTCGCTGTTCGCCGTCCTGCATGTCATCGAGCCGAACGACGAGGAGTTTCTGTTGGGTGAACTTGCGATTTTCGCAGGCCCCAACTACGTACTCTCGGTGCGCAGTCGCACCGAGAAAGGCTTTCAGGAGGTGCGCGCCCGATGCGAGCGAGAGCCGGAACTCCTGCGCCGCGGTCCGGGTTATGTCCTCTATGCGCTCATCGACGCGGTGGTCGACCGATATTTCCCCATCCTCGATTTGCTCGAAGAGGAACTCGGCACGGTTGAAGCGCGCATATTCGCGCCCGAGGGCGCGCCCCGTGAAAACGTCGAGGCGCTGTACGGATTGAAGCAACGATTGATGGTCGTCAAACACGCGGTCGCGCCACTGCTTGAGGGCATCTCGAATCTATCCGGCGCGCGGGTGCCCGCGCTATGTGCGGGGATCAGCATGTATTTCCGTGATATCTACGACCACCTGCAGCGCCTCAATCAAGAGGTCGACTCCATTCGCGACACCGTCGCGACCGCCATTTCCGTGAATCTTTCCATGGTGACGCTGCAGGAGAGCGAAACCATGAAACGCCTGGCGGCATACGCAGCGCTGCTGGCGATACCCACGATGATCGCGGGCATCTACGGCATGAACTTCGAACATATGCCGGAACTCAAGTGGCGCTACGGCTACACGCTCTCGTTACTGGTGATGGCGGGAGTCGACGTGTACCTGTACTTCCGTTTCAAAAGGACAAAGTGGCTGTAACGGAGGCATATGACGGGCCTTCCGGGGTGAGATAGCCCGTGATGTCGCCCCGTCTCGCCCCGTCTCGCCGCGACATATTTCGTCCGGATACGGACTTGCTTCACAGGCACGAAGCGAATTTTAATTATTTCAAAGGGTTCGGCGCTGAACCTAATTGCGGTTTGATATTTCGAACTCCGTGCCGCGGAAATTTTTTCTAGAAATTGAGATGCGGTACGATGATTTCATCATGCTTCTAGGACTATGCTACCGGCGCGTACTGTAATCACACTCAGTTGCATGCCAGGGGTGACCGGCAATGTCCTTGAAAGCCGCCTTATTCTCCGTCGGTTGCGCCCTCGCCTGGTTCGTGCTATTGCCGTTGCTCGTGGTCGGCGGCGGAGCTGCGCTTCTCGCCTACGCCATATTTGCGGAGCTCGGCGCGGTTTTCACCGGCCACGCGGATAACTCATTGGACACATCCAGCGCACGCGAAATCGCGCGCCGCATGTGCTTGGGCTACGGCACCGAAGCACAGACGCCGGTTCAGCCGGGTACGACGCCCCGACACCCCGGAAGATCGTCACTTGCGCGAGCGGCCCCACGTGAATAATTTCGTGATGAAGTAGTTCCAGATCGCGCCGACTAGAATCCCGGCGATGGCCGCGAGAAACCAGCCGCGATGCAGCCCGTAGACGGTGGATGCGACACCGAGATTCGCGAAACCGCCGATGCTGCAGGCGAGCACGAACGAAACCCAACCTCGCAGCCATTTCGCACCGCGTAGGCGCCGGTCGCGGTAAGTGAGCACGTTGTTGACCGCGAAATTGAAAGTCATCGCACACAGAGTCGCGATAGCCTGACCCTTGACGAAAGTACCCTGCAACCACTGGAATATCAGCGTCAGCACCGCGAAATGCACGGCAACGCCCATGGCGCCGACGATCGAGAAAGCGAGAAAGCGCACCGGGACGAGATGGCCCACCAACTTGTCGAGGAGCAGCATGAGGAAGTCCCACGCCGTCACCGAATCGAGCTTGCTCTCCCCTGCCTGACGCAATCTGAATCGGTACGGCAACTCCCGGAAGCGCAGAGGCGATGGGTAAGACGCAAACAGATCGGCCAATATCTTGAAGCCAATCGTTGAGAGTTTGCGCATCGAGCCGTCCAGGACCGAACGGCGGATCATGAAAAACCCGCTCATAGGGTCGGTCAATTCGGCCGGAACCAGCACGCGGCTGAGGCGCGCCGCGATGCGGCTCATGCGCGCGCGTTTCGCGTCCCAATCACCGATATCGCCACCCGGGGCATAACGGCTGCCCACCACGATATCGGCATCGCTTTGCTTCAAGGTTTCGAGCATCCGCGGCAGCAATCGCTCATCATGCTGCCGATCGGCGTCGATAACCGCGATGTACGGCGCCGCGCTCGCCAACATCCCCTCCACGCAGGCGGAGGACAGACCGCGCCGGCCGATTCTCTGCAGACAGCGGATGCGGTTATCCTGCGCGGCGAGTTCTCGCACGAAGTCGGCGGTGCCGTCGGGTGAATCATCGTCGACGAACAGCACTTCCCAGGAGCTGTCTCCGAGGCATTGCACCAGCAGCGCCATCAGCGCTGCGACGTTCTCCCGTTCGTTGAACGTCGGCACGACGATGGTTAGTTCGGGCCCGGCACGCAACGGAGCGGAACCCGCGATTTCACTTGCACTTGAACTCGCGATTGAACTTGTGCTTGCACCGGCACTGGCACCGGTATTTGCGAAATACGGCCCGAGCGGTCGTTGGTGTTCGGCAGCATTCATCGCGCGATATTTCTCCCCGGATATCATAAGGATTCGCCGAGCGCATCCCCGTTATCGTTGTTACTATGAACGTCGAGCGGCGCCGGCGCATGAATCACGAGGCACGGCCACGTTGCGACAATAACAGAGATTGCGAGAGATGAAAGGGACGATGACGGCCAGCCCGCGAGTGGAAAAAACCCGTTGAAGCGGCTCCTGGCAACCGCCGCGGGGCCGCTCCTCGACGTGGCCGCTTTCTGTGTCCTGATCAGCCTCGGCGGGTCGTTGCGATCCAGCCATATCGCGAGTTTTTTCCTCGCCATCACGTTGAATTACTTACTGAAAGTTCGTTCAACAATAGTTGCGGCGAATCAACCGTTGGATTGGCGGCTGCACCGTCAATTGCTGGTGGCCGCATTGATGGCGCTATTTCTGCGCGGCGGCGTGCTCGCCTTGCTGACCCAGGTTTGGGGTTGGCCGGCGCAGGTCTCCATTCTTTTTGCGGTAGCCGCAGGCTTGGCCGTCATGCGCTGCGGATACTCGTATTCACTGACCCCGATGGACGCCGCCGCGCGTTGGCGGATGCTCGCGATTGGTCTTGTGGTCTACGCATTCGTGCTGCGCCTGGTCTATCTCGGCTCGACGGAACTTCTGCCGGAGGAGGCCTACTACTGGAATTATTCGCGCCATCCCGCCATGGGCTATCTCGATCACCCGCCGATGGTCGCGTGGCTGATCAGGCTCGGCACGGCTGCGTTCGGACAAACGGAGTTCGGCGTTCGCGTGGGCGCCTTGTGCTGCGGCGCCATTACATCGATCTTCACGTACAAGCTCACGCGCAATCTCTTCGGCGAAGCTTGCGCGCTCGCCGCGCTGGTCTTGGCGCAGACTTTGCCCTTCTTCTTTCTCTCGGGAATGCTCATGACTCCCGACGCGCCGCTGACCGCGGCATGGGCCGCTTCGCTTTTCTTTCTGGAGCGCGCCCTGGTCGCCGGCCGTGCCGACGCTTGGTGGCGGGCGGGGATATGCCTGGGGCTGGGCATGATTTCGAAATACTCCATAGGCTTGCTCGTTCCCGTGACGATTGGCTTCATGCTGTGGGACCCGAAATCGCGGCAATGGTGGTTGCGTTGGGAGCCTTACGCGGCCGCGTTGATCGCCCTGGCGATCTTCTCGCCCGTCATAGTTTGGAATGCTGAACACGAATGGGCGTCCTTCGTATTCCAAACGTCGCGCCGGCTCGCGGAGGCGCCCAGATTCGCGCTGCATAAATTGATAGCCTCGACCCTGGTGCTCCTCACCCCGACCGGGGTGCTGGCCGTGGCGTTGGCGCTAACCGGTAAAAATTCCACAAGCGCCGGCGAACGTGACCCGACCGAAGCCACGCGGCGCAGGCGCTTTGTCGGCTTAGCCATACTCGTGCCACTGGCAGTGTTCGTCAGCGTCAGCTTGCGCCACGAGGTCAAGCTCGATTGGACCGGTGCGCTATGGACCGCCGCGCTGCCCATCATGGCACTTGGGATGATCGCCGGCGGAGCAACGCTCACCGGCATTCGCGCCTGGGTTCGCCGCGCCTGGGTGCCGACAGTGGTGGTGATGCTGCTGATCTATGGCGCCGGTCTGCACTATCTCGTGCTGGGATTGCCGGGCCTGGGCTACGGCAAGCACATCGAGTTGACTCCTGTCGGCTGGCCCGATTTTAGCCGGCAGATTGCCGGCCTCACCGCGGGAATTCGTAAGAACAGCGGCGAACAGCCGTTGATCGTCGGCATGGACCGCTATGCCATCGCCAGCGAGTTGGCGTTTTACGGCACGAAGCAGGCGAAAACGACGGTTGAAACCTCGAGTTCGCATCTCTTCGGTGGCGTCGGCCTGATGTACGCACGATGGACACCGGCCGAAATGCAACAAGGCAGAACTCTATTGTTGGTTGGTTGGGGCCCGAACGACATCACCGGGAAGAATATCGAATCACACGTCGATCGCTTAGGACCGCCGCAGGACGGCGTGCTGTCCCGGGATGGCCGAGTGATCCGCCATTACGCCTATCGCGTGGCCTATGGCTATCACGCGATTGCGCACGATCCGGCGATTCCGCGCGAGTGAGCATCCGAGTATATTAGGGCGGTGATGAATCCGTATGAATCGATGCGTGCCGGTTCTCGTCGGCTCGCGGCGGCCGTGCTGTTCGGAGCCTGTGTGCTGCAGGGCGCGACGGCCGCTGCCCAAACCCCCGAGCAGACACGGATGTGGGAGGCGCAACGCGCCCAATCGGTGGCGGACGAAAAGGTCAAGTCGGAACAACTGGCGAAGCAGCGGCAAGCTCGAAGAGCCGATCCGATGGCCTGGGTGCGCACACTGAATCCCCTGTCCGCGGGCGGCTGGCAATTCAGGGCGGTCGCTGCCGACGGATCGTGGGCAACCTTCAGCACCGATCATCAAATGAAGCGCTCGGGTCACGTCGTGACGCTCTGGCTGCGCCAAGAATACCCCGAGGCGCAACGCACCGACGATGGCGATATCTATCTAAGTGACGTCGAGAAGCTCCAATACGACTGCACCAAGGAACAGACTCGGGCGCTGCTGGTCATTTATTACGCAGGAAACGCTCTCACCGGCAGCCAGCAGAGCGAAGCCGCGGACGCGAAGCAAACGCCCTGGGACCCGATCGTTCCGGGCACGCAAAGTGAATCCGTTTTTCAATGGGCCTGCGCATCGGGCCACGGCAAAACGGATCGCTAGGCCGGGCCTGCATCGCTAATACGGCGCGGCGCCGCTAGTACGGACAAGTGCCGGACAAGTGGACGCTTGCGAGCAGCAGCTGCGACCGGTCCGCACAGGGGCCGACCAGAATCTCGACCTCTCCGGATTCGAACACAGGTTCGAGATCGACCCCGAGGAAACACAGCTCGGAGGCATGCAGGGACAGCGTTACCGTACCCGACTCACCGGGCCGCAATCCGATCTTGCCGAAGCCCTTCAGTTCCAGTACCGGCCGCGCCACGCTCGCGACCTTGTCATGCGTGAACAAAAATACGGTTTCCTGCGCCGCCCTCGCACCCTCGTTGAGGACATCGACGCGAATTTCAATGGTATCGATCTCGGTCACTTGAGCCGGAGTCACGCGTAGATTCGAGAGCGCGAACCGACCGTAGGTAAGGCCGTGGCCGAAGGGAAATTGCGGGGTGTTCGGTACGTCGAGATACTTGCTCGTGTATCGATCCTTCGGATCCGCAGGCCGCCCGCCGGGACGCTCACCGAAGAAGATGGGAATCTGTCCCGTGGCACGCGGCCAGCTCACCGGCGTGCGTCCGCTCGGCGACATGCGCCCGATCACCACATCGCCGATGGCATTGCCCGCCTCGCTGCCTAGGAACCAGGCGGCGAGCACGGCATCCGCGCGCTCGATCAGCCACGGCACGATGAGTGGACGGCCCGAGAATAGAACGACGATAACCGGCTGCCCCCCCACCCGCGCCCGTTCCAACACCGCTTCGGCGAATTGGCGCTGCCGCCCCGGAAGACCCAGGTGCGCGCGGCTGGCAGCCTCCCCGCTCATGGTTGCGGCTTCTCCCAAACACAGGAGAATGGCATCCGCCGTGTGCATTAGATCGAGCGCGACGTTCATGCCGCTCACATCCTCGCCCTCGATCGCCACACCCGGGGCATACAGAATTGCGGCTTTCGGCAGGGCCCCGCGCAGACCCTCTACGACGCTCACCTGGCCATCGGCCTGCGCTGCGCCCCACCAAGGACCACGCATCTCGATGGCAGCGTCGGCAAGAGGACCCAAGACGGCGAGACGTGTGATCGGACTTAAGAGCGGTAGCGTCTGCCGATCATTCTTCAACATCACAATGGCGCGCGCTGCC
>DATCDX010000176.1:0-9019 GCA_036510475.1 Steroidobacteraceae bacterium | reverse complement strand
CCAGCGGGCGCATGGCGTCAACGCACTTGAACGCGCGCGTCTTGTCGACCACCGGAAAATCGAAACTGACGCGTCGCGCGCCGGCGGGACCCTTGTCCTCGGCACTGGCGAATTTGCCGCTCAATAGACCGCCGGCCAGTGGGCTCCACACCAGTAGGCCGAGCTTTTGATCCTGGAGCAGCGGCACTATTTCTCGCTCGAGATCGCGTCCGGCAACGCTGTAGTAAACCTGGGCGCTCACGAACTTCGTCAATCCCAGCCGATCCGAGAGCCCTAAGGCTTTCATGATCTGCCAGGCGGCCATGTTGCACAGGCCGATGTATCGCACCTTGCCTGATCGCACCAACGCATCCAGAGCGGCCAGCGATTCCTCGAACGGCGTCAACGGATCGAAGCCGTGCAATTGGTACAAGTCGATGTAATCGAGCTGCAGGCGCTTCAGGCTTGCATCCACTGCGTTGAACAGATGATGCCGGGATTGCCCGCGTCCGTTCGGCGAGTCATCCATGATGCCGGTGGCCTTGGTGGCGATGATGAGCTGGTCGCGCGCCAGACCGAGAGTCTTCAACGCCTGGCCCAACAGCGTTTCCGACTTACCGCCCGAATACACATTGGCGGTATCGATGAAGTTGATGCCGGCGTCCACGGCGAATTTCACTTGTTCGTTTACGGCGTCTTGCTGCAGGTTGCCGATCGCCTCCCAAATGCCTTTGCCGCCGCCGTAAGTCATCGTTCCCAAGCACAACTCTGAAACGTACAATCCGGTTTGGCCCAATAAACGATAGCGCATGACGATTTCTCCGGAACGGCGAATGGTGTCGATGTTACCGCAACGCATCTGCGATGTTAGCGAAACGCAAGATATAGAGGGACAACCACACAATTCTTGACGCAGAATAGCCGCAGGGGCCAGGAATGATTTACGCGGACCCTTGTCCCAATTCCAGATGTGACACTAAGCTTAGGAGTTCGCTCTGTGAAAATAATTGCGTGGATGATCCTCATCGGGACGGGAGCGGCGATCACGGGGTGCAATATCAGCGCCAAATACTCGGTGGGCGGAACCGTGACCGGCCTCTTAGGTTCAGGCCTCGTGCTTCAGAACAATTCGGGCAATGACTTGAGCCTGGATTCGAATGGGACCTTCGCCTTCACCGATGGCGTCAAAAACGACGGCGCCTACTCGGTGACGGTCAAGACACAGCCCTCGAACCCGTCGCAAACCTGTACGGTGCGCAACGGTTCCGGCAACATCGACAAGGCTGACATCACCAATGTCATCGTCTCCTGCACGCAAACCGGGCGCTTCGCCTATGTGGCCAATCAGCTATCCAATAACCTGTCGGCCTATTCGATCAATGCCGCGACCGGCGCGCTGACCGCCGTGCCTGGTTCACCGTTTGCGGATGCGGGCACGACGCCTACAGCGCTCACCGTCGATCCGAACGGTCGCTTTCTCTATGTCGCGGACCACGGCTCGAACGACGTGTCGGTGTATTCCATCAATAGCACCACGGGTGCGCTGGCCTCGGCGGGATTGTCCAGCGCCACCGGCAGCGGCCCCGAAGCCGTGGCCGTCGACCCCACCGACAGCTATCTCTATGTGGCGAACGTGGCCGCCAACAGTGTGTCGGGATATGCCATCGACGGTACCACCGGCCTGTTGACCGAAGTCGCCAATTCACCGTTCGCTGTCGGCGTACAGCCGAGTTCATTGAAAATCGATCCCGCCGGCGCCTTCCTGTATGTCACAAATTTTAGCGGCGCCAGTGTTTCCGTGTTGGCGATAGATCCAGACACCGGTATCTTGAGCAGTATCTCAGGATCTCCGTTCGGCGCCGGCGCGGGCGCCATTTCGATTGCCATCTCTCCAGCCGGCACGTTTGCCTACGTGGCCAATGAGACGGCCGCCACTATTTCCAGATATTCGATCAACGCCTCGAGCGGAGCGCTGACGGCGGTATCCGGCTCACCCTTGAGCACGGGATCAAGCCCTGAGTCACTGGCCGTCGATCCCGCCGGCCGCTATGTGTATGCGGCTAACGTCACCGCAAAGAACCAGGTGGCTACTTATTCCATCACGCCGAGCAGCGGCGCGTTGACACTGTCGGGTGCACCGGTCCCCTCCGGTACCTTTCCCGTAAGTCTCGCCCTCGATCCATCCGGTCTGTTCGCCTATGTTGCGAACGATAATTCCAACGATATCTCGGTGTATGCCGTCGATGTCACGAGCGGCGTGCTGACCCAGGTCAGCCGATCGCCATTCGCCGCGGGCAACGAGCCGCACTCCATCGCCATCGACTGAATTCCCGCCATCGCCTGAACTAAGCCACCCGAGGATCGACGCTAGATGAGCATTCATGATGTGACCGCCGGCAAGCATGTGCCGCAGGAATTCAATGTGATCATTGAAATTCCGGCTAATGCTGAGCCGGTCAAGTACGAGATAGATAAACAATCCGGAGCACTGTTCGTGGATCGCTTCATGATGACGGCGATGCACTATCCCGCGAACTACGGCTACGTGCCGCACACCATCGCCGATGACAACGACCCGGTCGATGTACTGGTGCACACGCCCTTTCCCCTGCTGCCGGGCGTGGTGCTGCGCTGTCGCGCGGTCGGCGTGCTGCGCATGGACGATGAAGCGGGCGGCGATGCCAAATTGCTGGCGGTTCCTGCGGACGAGATCTGCCCGTTGTTCGTGCACTGGCAATCCATCGCCGACGTTCCGGAGATGCGGCTCAGGCAGATTCAGCATTTTTTCGAGCACTACAAGGATCTCGAAGCGGGCAAATGGGTCAAAATCATCGGCTGGTCCGATGTCGACGTCGCGCACGCGGAGATTCTCAATGGCATCAAGCGTTATGAGGCGGCGGTAACTCCCACGCGGTGATCGCGGCAGGCCGCAATGATTCGGGCCTGCCGCGTCTGCCGTACTTGCCGTACTTGCCGTACTTGCCGCACGCGAACTCCTTAGCCGTTCTTCGTGGTGCGGGCGTGCACGGCCGCGAGCCGTGGGTTATTGATTTGCTGGACCGCGCGTGCGATCGCCTGTTGTCGACATTGCTGCACCATCGTGTGCGCCTCCAGACTGCGGATGGTTTCGTCGGGGCACACTTGCTTGGCTGCACCGACAATACGGGCGTACAGCAAGTGCACGCCGCTGTCGGTTCCTAGGGTCTGCTGGCTATAGTGAACGACGAGACTGGGCACGTCGGCGTCGGCCGAGGCGGCTCCGGCCGTGGCGGCATCAGGCGTCGCGGCGCCGGCGATGCCTGCGCCCAGAACACCGAACAGGCTGCCGACGAGCACACCTAGGGCCAAGTTGAATCGCGATGCGGGGGTTCGGACGGTAACGATAGGATTCATGGCATTTCTCCTGGCGGGGCGGTTGAATTGCGTGGCTTGAGTTACACGCCCCAATGAGACTCTTCGGCGCGCACGGCGTCTGTGGGCGCTCGTCGAACTCGTCCCAGCCAGTGACGGTTTCGTCCCGAACGCCCAAGGGGGACGCCGCAATTGCGCGTTACTTGCGCTAGGCTTCCACCATGATGCAATCCGGCACGGTTGAATCGGCGGCGCGGCGCTTTGCCGGGGCCTTAAGCCTGCGGCAGTTTCTGGCCATCAACTGCCTGTTTTGGCTGTACGTGACCGTGTCGAATCTCTTGTACGGCTACAGCATGCGCATCGGCGTGTCGCATCTGACCACCGTGCCGCTGTTTGCCTCATGGGAAGTGCGCCTCACGCAGCACCTACTGCTGCTGCCGATCGTGCTGGTGTCCTATTGGGCATCGTTGCGGATTCAGTGGCGCCCGCTGCCGGTGGCACTGCCCTTGCAACTGATTCTCGGCATCGTGTTCGCAGCCATGGCGTATCCGGCCATGATCGTCGGCGAATTGACCGTGGGCGGCGATAGCTGGCATGAATACGCCATGGGGCATCCTTCCAGTCCGTGGGTCGATCCTTCTTTTATTTCGCTGTGGGTGGCGAGCTTCGCGAGTTTCCTGCCGGCCTATGGATTCGGCCTGGCCCTGGTGACCGGCTTGGCTCTGTATACGCGGTTTCGCAATTCCGAATTGCGGCTCGCGGCGCTGGAGCGTGAATGGAGCGCCGCGCGGCTCTCGGCGTTGCGCATGCAATTATCGCCGCATACTCTATTCAATCTACTGCACACGATTCGCGGCCATATCGAATGGGACCCGAAGGGGGCGCAATCGATGGTGGTGCAGCTCGGGGACTTATTGCGGCGGCTGCTGAACGCCGGAGCACGCGACTTCTCGACCTTGACCGACGAGTTGCAGTTCGTGCGCATGTATCTGGAGCTGCAGCAGCGACGCTTCGCCGATCGCTTGAGCGTGGTGCTGCCGTCGCCCGATGAAATCCCGCGCGTTTGGGTGCCAAGCCTGATTCTACAGCCACTGGTGGAGAACGCCGTGGTGCACGGATTGGCGGGTCATCAAGGCCCGGTCACGGTGAGTGTCAGCGTACGCCTGGTCCGTGGCGAACTCATCATGCGCGTGCTCAACACCATCGTGCGGGACAAGGTCGCCGCCGAGGACGGCATCGGGCTCGCCAATGTACGCGAACGTCTGGCGGTTCAATTCGAAGGACGCGCCGGCCTCGCCGCCGCGGCTGCCGATGAGGAATGGTGCAGCGAGATCACCATGCCGGCCATCACGGAGGCGCCGGTGCGCGAGCAATGGCGCGCGGCGCCCCTGGTGGGTCCATGATGGAAGTCACTCCATGATGGATGTCATCATTGTAGATGACGAGGTGACCGGCCGCCGCACGCTACGCGAGTACTGTGAGGCGGAGGGTGATTTGCGTGTGGTGGGCGAATATGGCGACGGCGCGGCGGCACTCGCGGCCATACGCGTGGCGGCGCCGCAGTTGTTGTTCCTCGATATTCAGATGGACCCTTTGAGCGGCATCGATCTGGCACGCGCCCTGGAACCGTCGCAGCTGCCGTCGCTGGTGTTCGTCACCGCTTACGACAGCTACGCGCTCGAGGCGTTCGAGGTCAGCGCGGTGGATTACCTGCTCAAGCCCTTCGATCAGGAACGATTTCGCAAAACGTTGGCGCGGGTGCGGCCGCGCCATCTGAATTCGGGAGCCGATGAGCGGCAGGCGCTGCTGGCCGGCTTGCTCGCACAACTGGAACGCGGCGTGCGCGCGCCGGGCGAGGAGCGGCCGCGGCTGCTCGCGGAATTCGGCGGCCATTTACATGTCTTGGAGGCCGCCCAGGTGGAAATGATCGAGGCGGATCGCAATTACGTCGTCATGCGGGTGGGCAAGGACAGCTTCCATGCGCGCAGCACGCTGCAGCAGGCGGAACAGGCGTTGCGTACGCAGCCGATGCTGCGCATCAGCCGCTCCTGCCTGGTCAATATGAATTATGTCAAAGAAGTCAATCGCACCTTGCGCGGCGATTTCATCCTGGTGCTGGCCGGCGGCGCCACCGTGACCAGCAGCGAGGGGTTTCGCGCCAAGGTCAAGGAACACTTCAGTACGCTGCGGCTTTCCTGATCGAGAGATCGCCGCCCGGCCGGTTGCGATCACAGTAATTCCTCAGGCGCGAACGGTGCGAGGAGCTTCAATGAGAACCGTTGCAGGCGGGTGGTCTCCGGATCGGTGTGCCAGATCTGCTCCGAGCCGGCCTCGCCGCTGGTCCATTCGATGCGATTGCTGTGGTCCTCCAGCCGCAGCCGGTAGCTGCCGTCGGCGCTGATGTCATCGAGCAGACTGGTGACTTGGTGCGCGATCTCCGGGCTGCGCATCACCAGCCCAAGCTCGCTGTTGGTGTGCGCCGAACGCGCGTCCATGTTCATCGATCCGATGAACACGGTTTTTTGATCGATCACCAGCGCTTTGGCGTGCAGGCTCGCATTGGAGCTGCTGAACGGGTGAAAGCGGGCGCGCTTTTGCCCGAGCTTCGGCCGCACCTCGCTGAGTTCGACACCCAGCTTGAGCAGCGCCACGCGATAGCGGGAGTAGCCAGTGTGCACCAACGGCGAATCGGTGGATGCCAGAGAGTTGGTGAGTATCCGGATGCGCACGCCCCGCTGCACGAGCGTGGCGAACAAATCGACTCCCTCCTTGCCGGGGATGAAGTACGGGGAAATCACAATCAGTTCGTGCTTGGCCGTCAGCATCAGCGTGGTGATGTCATTGGCGATGGTGACCTCTTCGTCCGGAGAGGTTTCACTCGCAATCTTGGCCGGCCGGTCCGCAAGCACCGTGGCGGGCACCCACGTCAGCTGCACATGCCCTGCGTCGAGTTCGTTCTTCAGCCACTCGGCGTCCGGCGGAATAGCGCGTTCGACGGGGGGCGGTGAGTCCGGTTCGGGTTCCGTCGCGGAAGCCACCGAAGCGATCGGATAGGCGTACTTGCTGTTCCAGAATGCATCGAACGAATCCGACAGCTCGGGCACGATGGGGCCGGCCGCCACCACGTCCAGATCGATGAAGTTACTGTGCTGATCACGCGTGAAGTACTGATCCCCGATGTTGCGCCCGCCGGTGATGGCGAGCGCATTGTCGGCGACGAACAGCTTATTGTGCATGCGGTGATTGATGCGCCGCATATCCGTCGCCGACGCCAGTATGCGGGTCCAGGTCGCGAAGCGTCCGCCGGGAAACGGATTGAAGACCCGTACTTCGATGTTTCGATGTTCTCCCAAATGCATGAACCGCCGATCTTCGCCCGCGGTATTCAGATCATCGACCAGCACGCGCACCCGCACGCCGCGATCCGCCGCGAGGCGCACGTGATGCAGCAGCAGCGCCGCGGATTCGTCCTGGTGGATGATGTAGTACTGAATGTCCAGCGTGCGCTCGGCATGATCGGCAAGCGTGATGAGGCTGGCCAGCGCTTCCTCGCCGGATATGAGCAGCCGGATGCCCGACAAGTTCTTGCCGACTTCGTCGGCGGCGACGATACCGCCGAGCGTGGTCGAACCGGGGTTCGCCAGGCTCACGCTGCGGGGCTTATGCACATGCCGCGGCAAGCTGGCGCAGCCTGACATAATGAGGACAACGGTCAGCACCGCCAACACCGACAATGAGCCGATTTTGCGCATCCGCGCATCATATCAGGCACACTTCGCGCCCATGCAGACTGAACGCCGCATCCGCAGCTTCGTGTTACGCGCCGGCCGCATCACTCCGGCGCAGGAGCGCGCGCTCGTCGACCTGTGGCCGCTCTACGGCCTGGACTTGAGCGCTGACGCCTTGGACTTGGGCGGAATATTCGGCCGCGACGCGCCGCGCTGCCTCGAAATAGGGTTCGGGGTAGGGGAGGTTATTGGGACACTGGCGGAGAACCATCCGCACATCGATTACTTAGGCATGGAGGTGCATCGTGCGGGCATCGGCCGGCTGTTGCTGCGGGCCGAGCAGGCGCACTTGCGCAACTTGCGTGTCATCTGCAACGACGCGGTCGAGGTGTTGCGCGACCGGATTGCCGATGAGTCCTTCGATGAGGTGTTGGTGTTCTTCCCGGATCCCTGGCACAAGAAGCGCCATCACAAGCGGCGCTTGATCGAGCCGCGATTCGTCGCCTGTGTCGCGGCGAAATTGCGCGCGGGTGGGGTGTTGCGCCTCGCCACGGACTGGCAGGCCTACGCCGAACAAATGTTGGTCGTGTGCAATGCCGACCCGAACCTTCAGTCTTTGAGCGCGGATGGTACTTACGTGGCGCGGCCGCAGTTCAGGCCGCCGACACGCTTCGAGCGCCGCGGTGCCCGCCTAGGGCATGGCGTGTGGGATTTGGCCTTCGCGAAGTCAGAAAAAGCTGCCGCGAATGCCGTCGACGATGAATTGCACGGCGAGGGCGGCGAGAATAACGCCGGATAAGCGGCTGGTGACATTGGCGCCGGTCACGCCGAGCACGGTCATCAGCCGCGGTGTGGCGAGCATCAAGACCCAGCAGACGATCAACACCAGTGCGACCACGCCTAGGAATCCCGCGAACAATACCGGCTTGCCGCCCAACTCGCCGGCGGTCAGCAGAATGGTGGCGAGCGCGCCGGGACCCGCGATGAAGGGAAACGCCAGCGGAAATACCGAGATGTCCTCGCGCGTCTTGGCTTCCTCTTGTTCGGGGGTGGTCGACTTGGTGCCCGAGGTGCGCGCGAACACCATTTCGAGCGCGATCAAGAACAGCAGCGTTCCGCCCGCGATGCGAAAGGAACTCAAGGTGATCCCCATGATCTCCAGAAATTTCGCGCCCCCCAAGGCGAACAGCACGCAGATGCCGAGCGCAATCGTCACCGCTTTGCCGGCCATCTTTTTCTGGTAGCCGCGGCTCGCGCCCTCGGTCAGCCCGGCGAACAGCGGAATCAGTGATATGGGCTCGACCACGACGAAAAAAACGATGAAGAACTTGAAGAGCTGTTGGGCCATTGGCGGATGCTGCTGCGCGCAAAAATTACATATTGCGCGATTCGTTCTTTGAGTATTGAATTGACCTTGAGCATAGCAGACGGAGACGGCGATGAACGCAATCAAGCCGATCGTAGGTCAGTGGTATCGTGGCGGTACCAACGAGCTCTTTGAAGTGGTCGCGATCGACGACCAAGACCAGAGTATTGAAGTTCAATACTTCGACGGCACCGTGGCCGAAATCGAATTCGACTCTTGGAACGAGCAGCTGTTGGACGAAATGATCGATGCGGCCGATGCCCCGGAAGACTGGTCGGGCGCCGTCGATATGGAAGCCGAGGATTTGGACCGCGAGTTCGAGGACAACGCGCGCGGCGCGTGGTCCATACCGCATGATCGATCGTTGCGCCGCTGAACGGATCCGCTGCCGGACGCTTGGGGTTCGCTAGCTAGCGCTTTGCCGCCTCGCGTTCCGCGAGCTCGTTGATGCGCCGCCTAAATATCACCAGCAAAATGAGCCCTGGCATGGCGGTGACGCAGGTCACCATGAAGAAACTCGCCCAGCCGATCGCGGCCACCACCTGGCCGGCGATGGCGCCCATCAAAATTCTTGGCAATGCGGCCATCGCCGACA
>DATCDX010000175.1:0-3706 GCA_036510475.1 Steroidobacteraceae bacterium | reverse complement strand
CGGCGGGCGGGGCGGCTCACATCGAATTTGGCGTGGCGCACATCGGCATTTTTCATCGTCAAGGAGTTCTCGTGACTGATCCGCAACGGTTCCAGGATTCCAATGTGCGCTCTCCGGACTACTACGTGGCTCGAACCAGCGTGCGGTGCTGGTATTGCGGCTTGCCGACGTGGTTGTTGGCATTGGCGCTGCCACATGGTCACGAAACCCTGGAGGCCGACGCTGCCCCGGACGGCACCGCCCGGGACGGCAGCGCCTCGGACGAGACTCCAGGCGTGCATGACGCGGAGGCGTGGCAGCGCGCGGGCGGCAGCGCGTTTGTCTTCTATGTGCAGCAGCTGCCGCAAGCGGTGCAGGATCGATTGACGCAGCTGTCGCGATTTTTCCGCTTAAGTTTCAGCGAAGCAACACTGAACTCTTACTGGGCCAACCACTGTGAGCATTGCGGCACGTTGCTCGGCGATCACGAGTTGCACTGTGAGCCGGACGGCGCATTCATGCCCTCGAGTGAGGCCGAGGCCGCGAACATTCGGCTGTTGCACATTGCGGAGCCGTTCGCGGCGGTAACGGCAGGCTACGCGCTCGAGCCCGAGTTCTTCGGCTCATGCGCGAAGGAGTAGCCGGACATGGCGGTCTATTACCTTAATATGAAATCCTTCGGCCGCGCCAACGGCAGCAGCGCGGCCAGCGCTGTCGCGTATCGCGCCGGTGAGCGCATCCGCGATGAGCGCACGGGAAAAATCTATGATCATTCCGATCGCCAGGACGTGATGCACAAGGAGATCGTGCTGCCCACCAATCTCGGCGGTGAGGCAATGAACTGGGCCAAGGACCGGGCGAGTCTGTGGAACGCCGCGGAGAGTGCGGAGACGCGCAAGAACGCGCGCGTCGCGCGGGAGTATCTGGTGGCGCTGCCGGTCGAGCTGTCACCCGAACAGCGGCTGGGTTTGGTTCGAGGGTTTTCGCAGGAGCTGTCTGATCGCTATCGGTTTGCGGTGGATTTCGCCATCCATGCGCCGCGCGATTTTCCGGGGAGCGATCCGCGCAATTTTCACGCGCATCTGCTCGCCACGACCCGCGAGGTGACCACCGACGGATTGGGCGCCAAAACCACCGTGGAAATGAATGACCGGGATCGCGGCCGGCGTGGTCTCGGTCCCGGTATCAACGAGCTGCTGCATGTGCGGCAACGCTGGGCGGCGGTCACGAATGAGGCGCTGCGCGAGGCCAACGTCGCAGTGCGCATCGATCATCGCAGCCTCGAGGCGCAGGGCATCGACCGGGAGCCGCAGCCGCACATCCCGCGGGCCGCGTTCGAAATGGAGCGGCGTGGATACCAAAGCGTGGTGGCGGAGCGCATGCGCGATGAACATCAATCGAGAGTACAGGCACGACAGGAGAGGGCCGCCGTCAAGCCGCAAAGCCTGGAAGACATTCGGCGCCAGGCGCGCGAGGATTGGCTGCGTCTGCGACAGGCTCAGGCTGGAACCGGCGCTGCGGCCATCGCCGCCTCTTCCAGCGTAGCTACTCCGAGCGGCGCCGCTCCGAGCATGGCGGCCGGCCGCGCCCGCGATGATGACCTCACTAGATAGTTTCTCGTGATGATCCGCCGCATTGCGTATGCGTCCTGCTACGTCTACTCGCCCACCGGGAGCAGCGAAGTGTGCGAGCACTCGCGGCAGTTGCGAGCCTTGCTGAAAGCCGGCGACGCGCAGTTCATGCTCAAGTACGCCGTGCGAGTCCACCGGCAGACCCAGGAGTCGCCCCTGTGGGTGGGTTTCTTCGGCGCCACGGATGTTTTGGTGCCGGTCCCCGGAAGTGCGCCGCGCAGCGCGGGCGGCGTATGGGTGGCCGATGATCTCGCGGTGGCTCTGGTCAAGGAGGGCTTGGGACGGGTGGCATGGCGCGGCTTGCAGCGCGTGCGCGCCGTACACAAGTCCGCAACCGCCGCGCCGGGCGCGCGGCCGAGTGTGCAGCGCCACTATGAATCCTTCGCCGTCGCGGAGCCCGCGGCGGGGCAAGCAGCAGCGGGGCATCCGCCGGCGGAGCGGCCGCTGGTGCCGCCGGAAAGAATCGTGCTCATCGACGATGTGGTTACCAAGGGTAGGACGCTACTGGCCGCCGCGACCCGCCTCCACGAGGCATTTCCGTGTGCGCAGATTCGTGCGTTCGCATTGGTCAGAACCATGGGACTGACTGCCGGGGTTGAACGATTGCTGGAACCCTGTCGGGGAGAGATCAGATGGAGCCGTGGCGATGCGCGCCGCAGTCCTTAAGGCCGCGACGTTCGAGCCCTCGCCCACTGGGTGCGCAGCGTTTCGCGTTGATCATTGCCCTGATGGGGCGATTGTGCTGGGATTCATTATCGTGGATGCCAATACTCCGCCGGGCGAGCGCCCACTGCAGGGCCTGGGGCCAATCGACTTGAGCCGCCGCTTCGAACGCGCGTTGACGAGCGCGGACGGCGCCGTGGGCGCGCACTGCGTGCATGAACTGTGGATGCGGGGCGAAATGTCCATTAACATCGAGCGGATGCTGGAGCGGTTGTGGGCGCAGGCCGCGGCCTCCGTTCCGGAATGGCTGCCGATGCACTATATCGATTGGTTGCCGCGCCTGTACGAGACGGCGCTTGCGTTTCGTGCCTGCGCCGGCGGGCGATCAAATATTTACGTGGTGCTGCTCGACTATAACGATCGCGGCCTGCCGTATGGGGTCTATGTCGGCATGAGCAAGTACGGTCCTGCGCAGCGCTTCGATCAGCACAAGGCGGGGATCCGCGCGGCAGGCAGCGTCTTGAAACGAGGTATCGAAGTGCTCACGGGACCGACTCTGCATTTGCAATACATCAAACGCAGCGAGGCGGTGCGCATCGAGGAGGAGTTGGCGCAGGCGCTGGCGGCGACTGGAATATTGGTAAAGGGTGGGCACTGAAGTGATTCTCATCGGCATGTTCGACTCGCCCTTCGTGCGCCGCGTCGCCGTCAGCATGAATCTGCTGGGGGTGCCGTTCGAACACCGCAATTGGTCGGTGGGCAAGGACTTCGAACTGATTCGCCAATTCAATCCACTGGGCCGCGTGCCCACGCTGGTGCTGCCTGACGGGCAGACGTTGATCGAATCAGCCGCGATATTGGATTTCTTGGATGAGAGCGCGGACCTTCAGCGCGCGCTGATGCCGCGCTCAGGCGCGGCCCGGCGTGAGGCGCTGCGGATCATGGCGATCGCCACGGGTGCCGCGGAAAAGGGAGTGGCGCAAGTGTATGAGATTGCGTTTCGGCCTGCGGAAAAACGCCATCAGCCGTGGGTCGAGCGCTGCCACGCGCAGATGCATGCGGCGCTCACCGAACTCGACCGCTTGTGTCAGGCGCGCGCCGAGGAGTGGCTGATCGGCAATCGCATCGCGCAGCCCGACATCACCGCCGCCTGCGTGTACACCTTCTTGAGCGAAGTGCCGGCGGTTGACTTAGATAAGACAACGTACCCGGGCTTGAGCGCGATTGCTGCGCGCTGCGAAGCGCTGCCGGAGTTTCGGTCGGTCAAGGGCGAATGGTGTTCGCCGGGCGGTGGGTAATCATGATTCTTCGGGGGCCAACAACTGCAGCGTCTCCGCCGGCGAGAGGACTGGAATAGTTTGATGTGTTTTGAGATCGAGCAGATGCCGATCGCCGGAGACGATGACATCGGCCTGCGCTGCGACTGCGCAAGC
>DATCDX010000174.1:0-6843 GCA_036510475.1 Steroidobacteraceae bacterium | reverse complement strand
AATCGTCGCCAAGACATCCCAAGACTGCAGCAGCTGCTGTTGAATCGTCGACACGCGCGCCAGCATCTTGAAAGTCGGGCCCAAGTCATCGCGACGCACGCATTCGACCATGGCGCCGAGCTCGTGCAGGCACAGCTTGATCCACAGTTCGGAAACCTGGTGGATGATGATGAACAGCATCTCGTCGTGCTGGTACGACAAGGGTTGTTGCGCGCTGAGCAATTTGTCGAGATTGAGGTATTGCGAGTAGCTCAGCGACTCGCTCAAATCCCAATGCACCTGTTCATCGCTTAAATCGACGAATGGTTTGATCTGCGGGCCGGTCTCGTTCATGCCTATGCCTTGAACACCCACAGCGGCACCGTGCGCCAACCGGCCAGTAATTCGCGGTCAAGAGAACGGTAGTCCGGCTCCAGTCTGGCGACCAGATGCCAAAAGCCGGCGGAATGGTTCATGTGCTTGGTATGCGCCAACTCATGCACGAATAGATATCGCACCACTTCGGGGCGCAGAAAGACCAAGGAGCAATTGAGGCTCACCGTGCCGCGAGTCGAACAACTGCCCCAACGTGTCCGTTGGCGGCGTATGGCCACCCTCGCCACCGAATAATTCAATTCAGCCGCCAGGCGCAGCAGCCGCGGCGCGAGGCGCTCATGCGCCGCCCGCTTGAGCCAGGCCTGCAGCAACACGCGCGCGCCATGATCGTCCGGCGCCTGCACGGAGATCCGATCCGGATGTTGCTCCAGGCGGCGCTTCGCTCCGCGGGCGCATTCCACCGCGAGGCGTTCGCCGGTGAAGGCAAAATCGATCGATCGCGGTACGGTCTCGGCAGGCTCGGCGACGCACTGCATGGCGGCGACTTTGCGATCGATCCACGGGGTGAATCGTTGCACGAAATCACGCACCGCATGTGCGTTGACGCCGACGGGCACCACGATTTCCACGCGGCCGCCGACGTGCACGCGGGCCGTCAGCCGCCGCGCGCGCGGACTGATACGGACGGCGAAAGGATCGTTCGAGCTGCGCGTCTCGAATAGCGATAACTGCGTGCCTTGTGGCTTCATCGCCCCGAATGATACCAGGTTCGCCACGTTTCCACGGCGGCCGCCACGGGTTTCAAGACGTCGCCAGCAGCTTCAATTCGCGCTGCGCGGCCTTGTAGTCCGGCGCGACGATCAGGGATTTTTCAATCCAGTTGCGCGCGCCCAAATGATCGCCGCGCAAGCGCAGCTCCCGGCCGAGTGCGAGGTAGGCTTCCGCCTGTCCCCAGCCCGGTGTGTCGACAGCGGTCGCGGCAGACTCATCGAATAGCTGCGCGGCGAGCTGCATCTGTGAAAACGCGTGGGAATACTCCGGGGACCCTGGTTTTGCCCGGGCCAGATTCTCCTCGCTCAGGAGAAACACGACCCGCGGATTGCGCGGCGCCAATTTGTACGCGGCTTGCAGCCGCTGGGCCGCCCGCGAACGCAGCAGCGCCGCTTCCAGTTTTTTGAAGCCGGCGAGAGCTCGGTAGCACGCTGATTGCAATGCCAGGTCTTCCACCGGCTGAGGGTACTGCCGCAGCGCCGGCTTGAGCTCATCGACGCAGTCCGCGAATGCCGCCCCGGCCTCTCCGGCACGCGTGTCGCCGGCCAGCAAGCCAAAGCGGTACTGTGCATGCGCCAGGTGATAGCGCAGCGACGCGTCGGCCGTATCCATGTGGATTTGCTCAGCCAGCTGATGAATCAAATCCGCCAGGCCATGCATATCCTCACTCTGGTACGCGTAAACGATTTGGGCCTGCAGATCACCGCCCTGCTGCGTCCCGGCGTGGGCCGGCGCCATCAGCAATATCGCGAGCAGGAGAATTCCGGCGATCGACATTCGCAGCGACTCCAGGCATCCGCGCTTACAATGGCGGCAAGAAGATATCACAACGGGCGCGCTGAATTTGAATTTGGAACTGATCGATATTGGATCGAATCTCACCCATGACAGCTTCGCCGGCGATCGCGACGCGGTGATGGCGCGCGCCTTGGCAGCCGGGGTGCGGCGTCAAGTGCTTACCGGCGCCGATTTGGCAAGTTCGAGGCAGGCGGCCGTATTAGCGGCGGCGCAACCGTCAAGGCTTTCAAGCACGGCGGGCATTCACCCACACCATGCCGACAGCTTCGATCCGTCCCAGGCCCTGGAGTTGTGCGAACTGTTAAACCAGCCGGCCGTGGTGGCCGTCGGGGAATGTGGTTTGGATTATTACCGCAATTTTTCACCGCCCGCGGCACAGCGCTCGGCTTTTATCGCACAGCTGCGGATCGCGGCGGCGATCCACAAACCGGTGTTCCTGCATCAACGCGACGCCCACGATGATTTTGCGGCCATCCTCAGGGATTTTCGCGGGGATCTCAGCGGCGCTGTCGCGCACTGCTTTACGGGCGGCATCGCCGAGCTCGAGGAGTATCTAGCGCTTGGTTTATTCGTCGGGATCACCGGCTGGGTCTGCGACGAGCGCCGCGGCCAGTTGCTGCGCGAAGCGGTACCACGCATCCCCGCGGATCGGCTCATGCTGGAGACCGACGCACCGTACCTGTTGCCGCGCGACTTGCAGCCGCTGCCTAAATCGCGGCGCAACGAACCCTGTTACCTGCCGCACATTGCGCGTGCCGTTGCGGAGCTTCGCGGCGAAACGCTCGACGCGGTGGCCGCATCCACCACCCGCAACGCCATCCGGTTTTTCGGTCTCGAACAGGACTTGCGACCCGATCCGTCCTAGAGATTGGTGAACAGGTGCGGGCTCGGCCGCAATTGCGTCACCAGCCGGCCCCACGCCTCCGCAAACGGCGCAACCAGCGGTGATGCCTTGACACCCCGGTCGACCACCGGAGGAAACTCCACTTCGATGGCGTCCAGCATCAGCACCCATTTCGGGATGCCCTTGGTGAATTTGCCGGCATTGGAAAACAATAGCCGCCCTTCCACCGGCACGTCGCCCACCAACGCCTTGACCGCGGCGATGCGGTCATACAGAGCCGGCTGGGGATTATCGAAAGTGAAGCGCCGGCTGCGGCCCATGACGGTCCAATCGCTCATCTGATCGCCGCCGAAGATCAGTCCGGCGACGCGGCGCGTGTCGAGCACCAGCACGCCGCGCGGCGTGAGCAGCAGGTGATCGATATGGATGAATCCGCCCATTCCATCGGGTACCAGAATCTGGTGCGCCGCCTCGAATGCGACACGTTCCAAGCGCGCCAGCAACGCGCGCCGGCGGGCGCGGCGCTGATAGATCCTCGTGCCCCAATAGGAAAGCGCAACCAGCAGTAGCAGGACCGCGCCGGTCCCTATCCATTCCGAGTCGATTCCGATGCTGCTCATTCGAGCGCTGTGGTCAGAGCCTGCAGCGTAGGCGATACGTCCACGACGTGACGCGGCAGGCGCAGCAGCCGCTCGAGGCTCTCCGGAATCGCCACCGTCTTGCCGATGATGGGCTCGACGATTTCATTGAACTTCGCCGGGTGCGCCGTGGCCACCAGGACCCAGGGGCGATCGCGTCGTTCGGCGGCGCTCAAGCGGCTGTAAACTTGCGCGGCGGTCGCAGTGTGCGGGCACCATTCACGTCCATACTGCATGAAGTCTTCTCCGATGCGAACACGAATAGTAGCGTCATCCACGCTGTCGGCGCTCAATTGTTCACGTATCCCCTGCAATGTCGGATACAACGCGCGAATCCGCTCCATGTTGCTCGGATTGCCGACATCCATCGCCGAGGCCAGCGTCGCGATGCTGGGCCGCGGCTGCCACACGCCGGTCCGCAAGAAATCGGGCACCGTACGATTGATGTTGTGCGCCAGGACGATGCGCTCGATGGGGAACCCAAGCGCCCGCGCCCAAAGGGCCGCGAATGAATTACCGAGATTGCCGGCCGGAATGATGTAGGAGGGCCTGGCCCGGGTGCGGCGTTCGATATCGAGACTCGAAGCGGCGTAGTACACCATCTGCGGCAACAAGCGGCCGATGTTGATGCTGTTGGCGGAACTGAAGCGATGCCGCCGGGCCAATAGCGGATCGACGAACGCCTCCTTCACCAAGCGCTGGCAATCGTCGAATGTGCCGTCGATGCGCAACGACCGGACGTTGTCTCCCCAGCACGTCAGTTGCTGCTCCTGCCGTGGACTCACCAGACCCTTCGGATACAGAACCACCACGCGCACCCCTGGGCGGCGGTGGAACGCCGCCGCCACCGCGCCGCCGGTGTCGCCCGAAGTCGCCACCAAGATGGTCAAGGGCTGCGGAGCTGAATGCTCCAGGCGCTGCAAACTCTCGGCCAAGAAGCGCGCGCCGAAGTCCTTGAACGCAGCGGTCGGACCGTGATATAGCTCGAGCGCGAACAGCGGGTCGCTGCTGCCCACGACCGCAGTGGTCGGTGCCGGCAAGTTCAGCGCGGCGTCCACAATTTCACCCAGCAACGGCTGTAATGGGTCGCCGTCGAAGAACCCGGCGAGCGCGCCGCGTGCCACCTGCGGCAGGTTCGACACATCGTCGAAGGCGGCCGGATTCACCGTCGGCAGTCGCGTCGGGATGTACAAACCGCCGTCGGGCGCCAGACCCCGCTTGATGGCTTCGCTCAGCGTCACCGAGGGCGCGCCGCCGCGCGAACTGACAAACTTCAAGTCTGACATCAGGCTTTCACCACTCGGGCGCCGTAGTTCTCGATCGCGGATACCCAGCAGTCCGTCTGCAAATCGTGAGCGGCGAACGCCGCCGCCATTGAACCGCGCACGGCTTCGGCGTGTTGGATCTCAGCCCAGGCAAAAATCGTCGGTCCGGCGCCGGAGATCGAGCAGCCCAGTGCGCCGGCCGACATGGCCGCGCGCTGCACGTCCTTGAATCCCGGGATCAGCGAATGGCGCTGCGGCTCGATGATGACATCGTTGAACGAATCGCGAATCATGTCCAGATCGTTCGAATAACAGCCGCTGATGAAACCTGCCAGATTGGCGCTTTGCCAGACGTAATCGGAGCGCGTCACATCGGTCTTGAGAATGGCGCGCGCCTCGCGCGTGCCGAGATACATGTGCGGGTGCACCAGGACGCAGCGCAGCGAGGGGGGCACCGGAATCTGCTTCACCCGTGGATGATCGATGCCGACCGTCAATGTCAGGCCGCCGAATAAACAGGGCGCGATATTGTCGATGTGGGCGGAGCCGCTGGCGACGATTTCGCCCTCCATCGCAAACTTGAGCAGTTGCAGCGGCGTCAGAGGCGCTTGCAGCAGCGCGTTCGCCGCCACCACCGCCGCCACCGCCGAGGCCGCCGAGCCGCCCAAACCCGAACCGAGCGGGATGCCCTTGTCGATGTCCATTTCAACGCCGAAATCCAGCCCCAGCGCGGTTTGCATCGCCTGCACCGCGCGACCGGCGGTGTTTTCCCTCGGTTCGACCGGCAAATCGCCCGCGATGCCGGTGATCGCGCGAATTCTGACCCCTGGCTCCTCGATTCGCCGCAGACGCACCCGGTCGCCCAGCGCCTCCACCGTGTGTCCTAAAATATCGAAGCCGATGCCGACGTTGGCAACAGTGGCGGGGGCGAAGGCAGTGACATCGGTAAGCACGGTATCCTCGACTGATTTTACTTAAAGATGAGCGCCTAGGTAAGCGGATAAGCGCAACAGATCCGAGAAAACTCCACCGGCCGTCACTTCAGGTCCCGCCCCGGGGCCCTGCACGATCAGAGGATTGTCGCAATAGCGGCGCGTCGCAAAACGCACCACATTGTCCGTCAATGCGATATTCGCGAAGGCATGTTTGCCGTCCAGACGCACAAGTCCCACGGTGGCGTTGCCGGCGGCATCGATCCGCCCGACGTAACGCAGAACCTCATTCTTCTTGCCCGCATCGGCGATCATGGCCGCCATCGCGCCGTCGAACTGCGGCAGCCGTTCCATGAATTCATCGACGCTGCACCGCTCCAGCGCTTTGGGCACCAGGCCCTCCACTTGGACGTCCGACATCTCCAAGGTCAAGCCCATTTCGCGTCCGAGGATGATGAGCTTGCGCGCGACATCCATGCCCGACAAGTCGTCGCGCGGATCGGGCTCGGTATACCCCTTGGACTTGGCGGTTTGCACGATCGAAGAGAAGGCTTCGCTGCCGTCGAACACGTTGAACAGATAAGCCAGCGTGCCCGAGAAAATGCCTTCAATGCGCGTGATGTCATCGCCGGTGCCGCGCAGGTCGCGCAGCGTTTGAATGACCGGCAGCCCCGCGCCCACCGTGGCCTCGTATAAATAGTGCGTGCCCGCGGCGCGCCCCGCCTCTTGCAGCGCGCGGTAGTACGGTAGCGGGCCGCTGTTGGCTTTCTTGTTGGGTGTGACCACATGGATGCCGCGTTCCAGCCACGTACCGTAGTTTCCCGCCACCTCGGCGCTCGCCGTGCAATCGATCATGACCGAATGCGGGATGAAATCCGCTTGCACATGATTCGCGAATTTTTCAAGATCGAGCGGCTGCCCGGCCTCGGCGAAACGCTGCGGCCAGTGATCGAGGTCGATCGCCCCCTCCTCCAGCAACATGCGCGAGGAACTGGCGATGCCGCGCACGCGCAGGTCTAGATTCAAGGCGCGCAGGCGCGCGAGTTGCGTGGCTATCTGCGCCAGCAACACCTCGCCCACCGTGCCGGGTCCGATCAAGCCGATCGACAGCGTGTTCGGCGACAAATAGAACGCGGCATGCACGGCGCGCAGCGCGCGGGCGGCGCCCTTGCCGTCGATCACCACCGAGATATTGCGTTCGGAGGCGCCCTGGGCGATCGCACGCACGCTGATGGCCGCATCGCCCAGCGAATGGAATACCTTGCCGGCGACGCCGTGCG
>DATCDX010000173.1:0-3115 GCA_036510475.1 Steroidobacteraceae bacterium | reverse complement strand
CCACGCGCGGCCGCGCGCTACTGCTAACGACGCGCTAATGCTGACGACGCGATTCTGCTGACGGCGCGCTACCGTTCGGCGACCTGCAGGTCCTTGAGCTGCTGCACCAGTTCCCGCGCCGGCATGTAGCCTGAGATGTAGTCGCCCTTGTCGGTGATGATGGCGGGCGTGCCGCGCACTCCGATGCTCTGGCCCAGCGCATATTCACGCGCCACCGGCGTCGGATCGCAGGTCTTGGTCAAATCCAACTTGGCGCCCAATTTCGCCCGCGTCAGCGCCTCGTTGCGATTCGGCGAACACCACACCACTTCCGCCTTCTTCCAGCTCTCCGTATTCGGCCCGGTGCGCGGATAGAACATGTAACGCACACGCACGCCGAGTTGGTTGAGTTCCGCCATTTCGCCGTGCAGCTTGCGGCAGTACGGGCAATCGACGTCCGTGAACACCGTGATGGTGTACAGCGGATTCTTCGGCGAAAAAATCAGCATCTGCGACTCGGGAACGGCGTTGATCAAGGCGAGGCGCGCGCCCGCGCGCAGGTCCTCGGTCAGGTTCTCGCGCGTATTCATGTCATAGAGATTGCCGTCGAAGAAATACTTTCCGTCCGCGGTCAAATAACTCACATCGGCGCCCTGTATGAATTCATAGATGCCGGGAACGGGCGAAGGCCGCAGGTCCGCAAGCTTCGCTCCCGCCGGCAGGCGTTTCAGCAAGGCGACGCGCGGATCCGCGGGCTGCTGCGTCGCGGCCGCGGTTGTCGGGGTTACCGCCGTTGCCGCGGTCGCACCCGTCACGCTTACCGTTTTTGCCGCTGTTGCCGGTGACGCCGTTGTTGCCGCGCGCGCATTGAGTCCCGCGGCGCAGACCAGCAAGGCAATGACGGCGAAATATCTCAACATGGAGGCTCCATCGAATCTAACCGGATTCGACCCCACGGCAGGCGCGAGGTTCAAGCAATTCTAGCAGAGCAATGGCCGGAGCTTAGCCTCCCTCGTACCGCTCGACGGCGCAAAAGCGCCCGTACTGCCGCGTCTGCGCGCTGATGTACGTCGGCCAATTGCGAAAGGTCTGGGGCGATAAGAAGCTGGAAGGCGACTGCTCTCCCTCGTCGCCTTCCAGCTTCTTATCGCCCCAGGCCCTTTGAACCGGTCAATATCACTCGGCCGAGGTCTAGTCCCGTCCGACCAGCATTTCGGAGAGGCGCTACAGCCAGCAATTGCGCCAGCCCTCCACATGCAGCTCGGCATTTTTCTGCGTAGGGATTCGTTTCGACTCGGACAGCAGGTCCTTGGGTAATTCGAGCTGGAACGTACCCGTCATGGAATCGTCGATCATCGGAACTCCGTTGTTGATGGCGCCATGCAGACTACCGAGTCCGGCAGCCGATGAGATGCGATCTGGTGCACGCTATGAGTGTGCCGCTTCGCTCGCGCTGAAGTGAACTCGTCGCCGCAATGCGACGCCGGGATTCGCGGCAGCAATATGTCGCGCGAGGGTGGCAATATGTAGCGGCAATATTATGTCGCGGCATATGTCGCCGTGACACACCTGGAGCCAAGCGGCTACACACGGAGCGTTCGACTACGCGTCGGGCAGGCGATCACACACCGAACAAACGGTACCCAGCGGGCGGGATCGACGCTATCGAGCGTTGCCGCTGCGCTCGCGCGCAGCCTCGAACTCGTCTCCCGGCAGCCATGACACGGTGCTCTTGGCTTGCAGCGCCTGCCAGCCCAGCGCAAAGCCGAACTTGGCCAGCGCCACATTGCTGGAGAAATCCATTTTGGCCGAGTATTCGTCGCTAGGCTGGTGATAACGCTTCGCGGTGTATTCGTCCTGCTGCGCCTTACCCCATTCCGGCGTATGACCCGCGAACTTCACGCCGGTGCCGATCGAGAACGCCGGCACCCCCGCGCGCGCAAAACTGAAGTGGTCGGAGCGATAGTAGTGACCGGCGCCGGGTTCCGGGTCCGGTTGAATCTCAAAGCCGAAGGCTTTGGCGGTTTTCTCGACCGTGGGATAAAACGTAGTGCGCTCCGCGCCGGTCACGCTCACGGATTGCGGCATCCCGATCGGTGGTATGGCGTCGAAGTTCAGGTCGAGCGCGACTCGCGCGGCCGGTATCGGCAGATGCTTGCCCAGATAATTCGATCCCAGCAGACCCTTTTCCTCGGCGGTGACCGACGCAAACAGCACCGGATGCGGCGGCCGCGCGGCCGACGTGGCGTAGGCATGCGCCAGCGCCAATAACATCCCGCAGCCCGTGCCGTTATCGACCGCGCCGTTATAAATCTTGTCGCCGCTCAACTTCGGATCGATGCCCAGGTGATCATAGTGCGCCGAGTACACCACCGCCTGTTCGGGCTTGCCGCTGTCCGTGCCCGGAAGCAGAGCGAGGACATTGTACGATTCGAACTTGCGCACCTTGCTGACGATGCGCGCTTTGAATCGCACCGGCAATTCCCGAGCTTTGAAGCGGCGCGTACCGGCGAGCGCAATCATGTCATCGAGCGAGAGACCGGAGGCACTGAACAATTGCCGCGCCACATCGAGCTGTATCCATGATGCCGCCTCAAGCTTCGGCGCCTTGTCGTTGCTCAAGTACGCCTGCTCGCCGCTCCAGGAGCTGCGCACCACGTTCCAGCCGTAACTCGCAAGATCGGTGCGGTGAATGATCAGGGCGGCCACCGCGCCCTGGCGCGCCGCCTCTTCGAACTTGTAGGTCCAACGCCCGTAGTACGTCATGGTTTCGGCATCGAAGAATTTCGGGTCCTTCGACGGCGGTTCGTTGACGATCATCAACACGACTTTACCCTTCACGTCCACGCCCTTGTAATCATTCCAGTGATATTCGGGCGCGACGATGCCGTAGCCGACGAAGACGATCGGCGCATCGATATCGGCGCTGGCCGTCTGCGTTTGATTGTTGGTGACATAGTCGTCGCCCAGCTTCAAGGCCAGCGCACTGCCGTGCGTCGGCTGCAGCATGGCCGAACTGGTGGGCAGGGTCTGCACGCCGGCGAATTCCACCTTCTGCAAGTAGCTGCCGTTGTCCCCCGCCGGCTGCAGTCCGTCCAAAGCGAATTGCGTGGCGATGTACTTCGCTGCAATGTCG
>DATCDX010000172.1:0-7604 GCA_036510475.1 Steroidobacteraceae bacterium | reverse complement strand
TTGATTCCGCGCCTCAGTGGCTTCCAGTCGAAGCATCCGGACATCGAAATATTTCTCTCAACCTCGACCCGTGCCGTCGATCTGTCGAACGACAGCTTCGATTGCGCCATCCGATTCGGCCGCGGCGGTTGGCCGGGCATCGGCAGCGATGAGCTGTACCGCGAGGAATTGGTGCCGGCGTGCAGCCCGCACTGGCTGAAGCAGTCCCGGTTGCGGGTGCCCAAGGACTTGCGCAAGGTGACGCTTCTGCACGCGCGCGCGCGGCGCCGGGATTGGAGCCGGTGGCTGACGGCGGCGGCCTTGCGCGGCATCGATACCGATTCAGGTCCCATCTTTGAAACGCGGGCGCTGGCGATTCAAGCCGCCATCGCGCGGATGGGCATCGCCGTCGTCGATCCGCGCTTCATCGAGGCGGAACTCGCGGCGGGCCAGCTCACCATACCGTTCGGACCAACACTGCCCATCGATACCGGTTACTGGCTGGTATGGCGGCCAGGCCGGGAAACCGGCCGGCCCCTAGCCGCATTCCGGCGCTGGCTGGCGCAGGAAATTGCGGCCGGCCCGCGGCGTGTAAAAGAGCGAATTGATCCATGACAGACGAGACGCGGACCGTTCGATTGGTGGAAGCGGGCAGCGCCGCGGAGTTCGCCGCCGCGCGAATCCTGTTCGAGGAATACGCCCGGCAAATCGGCACACAGATGGGAATCGATCTGGGATTCCAAAATTTCGCGGCGGAGCTCGATCAGCTACCGGCCATGTACGGACCCCCATCGGGCTGCCTATACCTCGCGATTTGCGCCGATGAATGGGTGGGATGCTGCGCGTTGCGACGCTTCGGCGAGGGCGTGTGTGAGATGAAACGGTTGTATATCAAACCTAAGAACCGCGGCGCCAAGCTCGGGCATCGTTTGGCTGAGAGCGTGGTTGCCAAGGCACGCTCACTGGGCTATCAGCGGATGGTTCTGGACACGGCGGCGGAAATGGTGACCGCGCAGACGTTGTATCGTTCATTGGGATTTCGCGATACTGCTGCTTACTATTTCAATCCTATGGAAGGAGTGTCGTACATGGAATTGGACCTGAACAGCATCCGGGACATCACGCCCACCGTGCCTCGGTCATGAAGCAGTTCCCATTGCTCAGGAACATCGCGGCGATGGTACTTGCCGTATCCGGCGGCGCCTTCGGCACGGCCACCGCCGGGGCTGTCGAGACCGCCGCTGCGGCAGTCGCTAGCACCGCCTCCACGCCCGCACCCGCCGATGCGCACGCCGCTCGCCCCGGCATCACGCTTGAAAAGATCATGTCGGACCCCGATTGGATCGGCGCGTTTATCGATGATGCCTACTGGTCCGCTGACGGCCGGGCGGTGTACTACTCCGCCAAACGCGGCGGCTCGCCGATCGTTGACTTGCATCGCATCGATCTCGGCAACGACAAGGACCAGGTCGTGCAGCCCAAGGCGATGGCGGAGGCGGACGCCCCGGCAATTTACGATCGCACCGGCAAGCGCGCCGCGTTCGCGCGAAACGGTGACATTTTCGTGCGCGATGTGGCCAGCGGCCGCCTGACGCAGATTACCCGCACGGCGCGCAAGGAAACGGCCCCGCAGTTCTCCGCGGATGGACGGTTGTTGAGTTTCCGCGTCGGCAACGATTGGTTCGTGCACGATCTTTCAAGCGGGCTCACGACGCCGGCCGCCGTCGTCAAGGAAGAAAAGGACCCGGATGCACCGCCTGCCCCTGACGATCTGCGCGACATGCAGCTGCGCACCTTTTCGACCTTGAGGAAGTCGCACGACGAAGCACAGATCAAGAAAAAATACGCTGAGGATTTACAAAAGAACGACGTGACGCGGGTCGTGCGGCCCTTTTATCTGGGCGATGAAGTAAGCATCCGCGATACCGAGTTGTCGCCCGATGCCCGCTGGCTGATCGTCGTGACCGTGCCCAAATCGGCGGCAAAGGGTTTGGAGGGCAAGCTCACACGCTATGTGACCGAATCGGGATACGAGGAATTCGAAACGGAAAACCTGCGCGTCGGCCGCAATCCACCGCCGCCGCAATCGCTGCTGCTGCTGAATCTGGCGGACCACACGATGCACGCGCTGAAGTTCGATGGTCTTCCCGGCATCGACGACGATCCCTTGAAAGCGGTTCGCGAAGAAAACGCCAAGAGCGCGGCGCGAGTGACGCACGGAGATGACGGGCATGCGCAGGCGAGCAAAGGCGACGTGCAACCGCTCGACGACGGGAAACTGAAGCCGCGCGGTGTGACGGCGGTGTCCGATGACCCCGATGGCGGTGCCGGAGGGATTGTCTGGAGCCGTGATAGCGAGGAGCTTGCCATCCAGCTGCGGGCCATCGACAACAAGGACCGCTGGATCGTCAGCGTGGACTTCAGCCGGTACTTGCTGGTGCCGCAGCATCGGCTGACCGACACGGCCTGGATAGGCGGGAGCTTCAACGACTTTGGTTGGCTGAACGACGATCGCACGCTCTGGTACGAATCGGAGGAATCTGGCTACGCACACCTGTATACGAAAGCGCCGAATGCGAAAGCACGCGCCCTGACACAGGGGCGGTTCGAAGTTTCGGCACCGGTGCTGTCCGCGGATGGACGCTGGTTCTATGTGCTCAGCAACGCGACGGCACCGTATTCGTACGACGTCTATCGAGTGTCCACCGGTGGTGGTGGTCTACAGCGGATCACCCGGCTTCAGGGAATCGAAAAATTCGCGCTGCAGCGCGCGGGCAAGCAATTACTCGTCACTCATTCCTCGCCGTACATCCCTGCGCAGATCGCGGTGCTCAAGGCGGACGGTTCCGGCGTGCCCCGCGACCTGACGGATACGCGCACGGCCGACTATAAATCCATGTCATGGATCGAACCGGAAATTGTACAGATTCCCTCCACGCATTTTCACGGTGTGATTTACGGGAAAGTCTATCGTGACACCCACACCGATCCAGCCGCACGGCACGCCGCGGTGATGTTCATTCACGGCTCCGGGTATGCGCAGGACGTGGATCTGCGCTACTCCTACTATTTTCGCGAACAGATGTTCAACAGCTGGCTGGCCCGCCAAGGGTATGTCGTGCTCGACATTGATTATCGCGCTTCGGCCGGTTACGGCCGCGATTGGCGTACGGCGATCTATCGACAGATGGGTCATCCGGAATTGGAAGACCTGCTCGACGGCAAGAAGTGGTTGGTCGAGCATGCCGCCGTGGATCCGAAGCGAGTCGGGTTATACGGTGGCTCGTACGGCGGCTTCATGACTCTGATGGCGCTATTCCGGGCACCCGGCGAGTTTGCGGCCGGCGCGGCGCTGCGTCCCGTGTCGGACTGGATGCAGTATCAGGACGGCTACACCGCGGACATATTGAATGATCCGCAAATCGATCCGATTGCCTACGCGCGCTCATCGCCGATCGAATTCGCCGCCGGATTGCGCGATCCGCTGCTTATCTGTCACGGCGTGATCGACGACAATGTATTGTTCGAGGATTCGATGCGCCTGTATCAGCGGCTGATCGAATTGCACAAAGATAATTTCACGCTTTCACCGTATCCGCTGGAGCGGCACGGCTTCACGCACGCCGACTCCTGGCTCGACGAGTACAAGAGGGTTTATCGGTTGTTCGAGGAACACTTGAAGTAGCATAAACAGTGAATTAAACACAGCGTCTTAAGTAATGCAGCATAGGCGGCGCAGCACGTTGTTCGGTCGGCGCCAGCGATCGAAGCAAGCGTTGACGGCCTTCAGTACGTCGGGAAGCGTTGCGAAGTAGCGGTTGTGCGTTGCCAAGCGCCGGGCTAGCTTCCAAACCCGCTCGATCGGAGCGAGTTGCGGGCTGTAGGGCGGCAGAAACAACAGCCGCAGGCGTTGAGCGTTGCGACGCAGGAATGGGCGCAGGAGGATTGCGTGATGATAGCGAGCATTGTCGAGCACGAGGATCATGCGTCGACCCGGGGTGTGTTGGCGCAGCAGCCGCTTGAGAAAGTCCTGGAACGTCGCGGCGTTGAAAATCGTGCACATCATGCGAACGAACTGACCGCTGCCCACACTGACGGCGCCGAAACACGCCACGGACTTGCGAGTCGGGGCGTGCTGCAGGATGGGATCCTTGATTTCCGGGGGTACCCACATGCGGCAACGCGAGCCGTGTTGCTGGAAGTGACATTCATCCAGACTCCACAGTTCGACGTCGGGACGGCGAGCCAGACGACGGAGTTTTTTTTACCGTCGCGACTTTCAGCGGATCGGACTGGGCGACTTGGGGACGCGGCTTGCGTAGCCGAAAGCCCATCTGTCGAAACAGCCGCTGGCATTGCCGCACTCCCAGGTCCACCCCGTACCGGCGACGTAAATGTTCAGCTAAGACCGGGCCATCCCACAGCGTGGCGGCCACGCCAAAGTCACGCGGCGTCTTACGCAGATCGCCTTGCAATCGGCGCCAGTCTTTCGCATCCAGTGTGCGCGGCCGCCCGGCGCGCTCGCCTTCCCGCAGGGCGTCCAGGCCACCTTGCTCGAAGCGGCTCACCCAGCGCTGCACGGTCGTGCCGTTTTCGCCAAACAGCTCGGCAACTTCCCGGCAGGATTGGCCCGCTGTCACCAGCAGCAATCCGTGCAGTCGATGGTCGTAACGCGACTCCTCACTGCGTGCGATCTCCTGCTGAATCGCTATTCGCATTACCTCAGCGTCCTCAATCTGTAGCTTGCGCATCGCCTTTCTCCCAAAGGAAAGAACGATGCAATAATATCACTATGATGCATTACTTATGTCGTCGTGTTTAGCGACCGGTCAATACTCTGGCTTCGCGATCGTAAATCCTGGGGCGTTTTGGAAATTGGCGGTGACCTGGCGCGGTTCGCCGCATCTACCCGCGCCGTGGCGCATGGCTGACGCGCGCACGAGCCCAACCACACTGGCGACCTCGCTGGGAGATGTCGCGGAGTGCTCGCCAGTAGGCAACCGGCAAATACGCGGTCATTAACCACTGGTAGCGCGCGAGAGACTCGCTGCATCCAAAAGGCGCGGTGCTGCGTATATCACCATGACTTAAACGGTTTTATGAGCCGCATCCCAGAACTATCGAAGGAGACTCCCATGGCTAAGTATCTTTGGACCGCAGCGACCGCGCTCTCAATGCCGCTGCTCGCATTCGCCTCGAGCCACCGGGAGGCGCCCAATATCTCGCGCTTGCCGAGCCTTGATGCCACTGATTTGTATATGTTCAACAGTTACGAAGCCGGCAGGAGCGGATACGTAACGATTCTCGCGAATTACATCCCGTTGCAGGACCCCTTTGGCGGCCCCAACTATTTCGCGCTCGATCCCGCGGGTCTGTATGAAATTCATATCGATAACAATGGCGATGCCCTGGAAGACCTCACGTTTCAGTTCCAATTTAGCAATGCGCTGGCGAATAACAACGCAGGCATTGCGCTGGCCGTGGGGCCGACAGGTACCACCAAGAACGTTGCGATTCCCTTGAAAGTCGCGGGAACCGTCAGCGCGGCGAGTTCGGCGAATCTCAATTTCACTGAAACCTACCTGCTCACCCTAGTCACGGGTCCTGCCCGGACCGGCACCGCCGTGCCGATCACGAATGCAGCCAATGGCAGTGCGACATTTACGAGACCGATGGACTACATTGGACAGAAAACCTTTGGATCAGACGCAGCCTATGCGGCCTACGCGGCTCAGTACATGTACAACATTACGATCCCGAATTGCAGCATGCCGGGGCGCGTGTTTGTCGGGCAGCGCAAAGAGGGCTTCGTGGTGAACCTCGGCGAGACCTTCGATCTTATCAACAATGTGCCGATCGAGGGTGATAACGATCCGGTGTACGGTAACGGGACGCCGTTCCCCGGCGGCATTGTGCAATCCGCGAGCAATAATGTGCTGGCCAACAAGAACATCACGACATTGGCACTAGAAGTGCCGGCCGCTTGCTTGAAAGGCACCGGCAACGGTGTGATCGGCGCCTGGACGACTGCCAGCAGCCGGCAAGTACGCATCCTCAACCCGAACGCGACCTTCGCAAAACCTGAGGTGAACGGAGGCGCGTGGACACAGGTGTCGCGGTTGGGCATGCCATTAGTGAATGAACTGGTGATCGGCATTCCTGACAAGGATCACTTCAACAGCAGCGCGCCGAAAGACGATGCGCAGTTTGCAACCTACGTGACGAATCCGACGCTGCCTGCGCTTCTTAACACCTTATTTTTGGCGCCGGTGAACGCAACGCTCGCAGCACCTCTGACAAATCTTGCACCGACAAATTTTCCCCGCAATGACTTGGTCGCCGCATTCCTCACCGGGTTCAAGGGTTTGAACCAGGAGTCCACGGTCACCGCCTCGGAGATGCTGCGCTTGAACACCACAATCGCAGAGGTACCTGCGGCCGCGCAGAAAACCCTCGGCGTGGCCGCAGGGGATGTTGCGGGCTTCCCGAACGGGCGCCGTCCGGGGGATGACGTGGTCGATGTTGCACTGCGGGTCGTGATGGGAGCTCTGTGCTATCCATTGCCGATTGGCGCCAATGGCGCGCCGACCAATCTCGGTCTGTGTTTGCCGGCAGACGCGCCTGTGGGCAATGCCGCGTTCACCGATGGTGCGCCGATCAGTGCACTGGACTTCGATCAAACGTTCCCTTATCTGAAGACACCACTGCCCGGCTCGCCGGTCGGCGCGATGTAAGGAATATCCATGAGCCACATCAACGCCAAATGGCGAATCCTAGCGGCGGCCTCGGTGGCCGCCGCTTCCCTGGCCGCGTGCCACAACGATCACAACAATGGCAGCGCACCGAAGACACCTCCGCCGCCGCCACCGACGTCGGTGGACTTTTCAACTTTCGCGAAGAATGCTTTCGCGGCGAATGCGAATACCACACCGATCAGCCTGGACGGCGTCAATTTTGCCTTCGACGTAGACAATGAGCCTACTGCGTTCGATGCATTGGTGATGTCCGGCACCTACTAAAGGGCGGTATTTGAGGGGGACCGTATCGCCGGGCGCTCTGTTGGCGGCCCGGCCTTTTTTTGCGTGTATCGCTCGATGCGTGGCTATCCGATCATGCCCCAATCCGCGGATTGAACTTACGGGCTGAAGCTCGTCAGCGCGCCAACACACAATCCGATGCCAAGGACTGTAATCGTTGCCGCGCTCAGCACAGGCAGTAGATGCGGCCACCGCGCTCCAGATGCTGGTTTGCGGAAGCGGTTGCGGGCGTACAAAAACGCCATACCCACTGCCGTAAGCGTGATGGCGAGCCCCACACTGAATGCCAGCACCAACAACATACCGTAGAGCGTTTTATTCAGCGCCACCGCGGCAAGCAGCAGTACCATCGCGGAAGGACAGGGGACCAGGCCGCCGGAAATTCCCAGAGTCAACAGACTGCGCCAGGTGATCTTCTCGCCGGCGGTTCCCGGCGGCAGATGCGAGTGCATCGAGCCGCCGCCATGCGAATGCATGGTGCCATCGCCATGTGAGTGCGTACTGCCGCCGCCATGTGAATGGATGCCGTCTATATGCCCGTGCGCCAGGCTGTAGCGGGGTGGCGGCGCGAACACCAGGCCGCGATTC
>DATCDX010000171.1:0-3804 GCA_036510475.1 Steroidobacteraceae bacterium | reverse complement strand
CGTTGCGTCGTGTGTATGATGCGCACGATGAAGAGCACAGATATCATCCGGGAATCGAAGGCCGCCGGATGGGTCTTGGATCGCGTTCGCGGCTCGCATCGCGTCTTCAAACACCCCGATCGCTCCGGCCATGTCGTGGTGCCCCACCCGAGGAAGGACCTTGGCGCCGGCCTGGTTGCCGCGATCCGCAAGCAAGCCGGCTGTAGGAGGGCGAAATCATGCGTTACCCCATCGCGATTGAACACGCCACCGAGGGCACGGCCTTCGGGGTCATCGTTCCTGACCTTCCAGGCTGCTTTTCGGCCGGAGATAGCTTGGACGAAGCCGTTGCCGGCGCTGAAGAAGCTGCCGCCGCTTGGATCGATGCCACCCTTGATTCCGGCGGGGCCATCCCCGCGCCGACCAGCCTGGAAGTCATGCGCCGGAACCCCGACTACGCGGGGTGGACATTTGGCGTCATCACCCTGGACCCCACCCTGCTCGATGACACCACGGAGCGCGTGAACATCACGCTGCCGCGCCGCGTGCTGAAACGCCTCGATGCCCTGGCTCAGGCGGCCGGCGAGAGCCGTTCCGGCTACATCGCACATCTCACGCTGGAAGAGCCGCGACGCGCCGATCGAGGCGGGAAGACTCCTCTCTCGGCCGCCTGAGCTGGCACGGCCGGCCCGCATCACGCCAGATGTATCCGAGCAATCTTGATCCGGGTTGGCGGTAGTCTATATATGGACCGTAGCTCTATAAATGGAGTTGGCGATGACTGGCCAAATAGCAATGGCCCCTCCGCAGCCGCAAGAAGGAATCCCCTTTGCGCAACGGCCCGACCCGGTGCTGCGCGAACGGCTGTCTGGGCCCGGGCTGCGCACCTTCTTCAATATCGCCACGGAATGGGGCCTCTCGGTTGAGCAGCAGCGGCGGCTGCTGGGCGGGTTAGCGCCCTCAACCTATTACAAATGGAAGGGCGGCGCGGGGGGCACGCTGTCCTACGATCAACTCGAACGGATCTCGCTGGCACTCGGCGTCTACAAGGCGCTCAAGCTGCTGTTCGCCAATGACGCGAGCGGCGTGCGCTGGCTGAGGGCTGCGAATACCGATCTGCCCTTCGCCGGCGGCAGCCCGCTCGATCGCATGCTCCGCAGCAGCATCGACGATCTCTACGCGGTCCGGCGCTATCTCGACGGCTGGCGCGGCGGCTGGCCTTGACGTCGGAGGACGTGCCGACCGCCCGGTTTCGGGCACGTACCCATCGTCTCATTGCCTCTCGCTGGCCCACCATTGGCGTGTTCGACAGCGTGGCCTCGTCCGAGGATCTCGAGACTGCGCTGCTGCTTGAAACGCTCACCAATGACCGGGTCAACGAGACCCTGGCGCGGCTCGGCCAGCTCGATCGTTCGAAATGGATCACACAGCAACCGGGCGCGACCTTGGTCATGGCCGCGTTCTGTCACCCGGCGCCGGGCGGCGGGCGGTTCAACACCGAGGCCCTCGGCGCCTGGTACTGTGCCCGCGAGATCGAGACGGCGATCGCCCAGACGGTCTATCACCACACTAGGCGGCTTGCGCACTCCGCCAGCGGCTTCCGCCATGTGATTCAAATGCGCGAGCTCATCAGCGAGGTCGACGCCGAGGTCTCTGACATCAGGAGCCTTCGGAAAAGTCATCCCGAGCTGTACGATCCGGAAAACTACGCGGCCTCTCAACGTTTCGGCGAAGCCAGGCGGCGGGCTGAGGCGAACGGGATCGCCTACGGGAGCGTCCGGCGGACAGCCGGCACCAACCTGGTCGTCTACCGCCCCTCGCTGTTGCCGCCGGTCCTGCAGGGCGACCATTTCGACTACCGGTGGACCGGCAATCCTGCACCGGTGGTGGTGAAGCTGACCGGCGTCGGCGGTCCGGTCCTTTAGCAGGCTGCTGAAAAGGGTTCTGTCAGCCCTTGTACCATTCGGTGGATCGGGCACGCTGAGGTCCTCGTGAGGGGGAAGCGGGATGCGGTGTCCGGCGTGCGGATCGACGGCTATCAGCGGGCGGCCTGAGCGACGACGCAAGGCTATTGCCGTTTCCGGTGCGGCAATTGCGGCAAGCAATTCAACGAGCGCAGCGGCGGTGTGCTCAACCGTGCGCAATATCCAAGCGATGTCATCGCTCTCGTGGTGCTGTGGCGGCTGCGCTACAAGCTGAGCCTGCGGGATCTGGCCGAGATGTTCCTGACCCGCGGGTTCATCTTCAGCTACGAGGCCGTGCGCGACTGGGAGGCCAAGTTGACACCGGCACTGGCGGAGAACCTGTGTCGGCGACGCAAAGGCAGAGTGGGCCGCAGTTGGTATGTTGACGAGACGTACATCCGGGTGCGTGGCCGGTGGCAATATCTCTATCGCGCGATTGATCGAGACGGCGCTTTGGCGGACGTCATGCTCAGCGAGCACCGCGACCTCACAGCCGCCAAGGCATTCTTTCGATCGGCCAAGGCGGTCACAGGCGTCACGCCCGATCGGGTCACCACCGACGGCCATGATGCCTATCCCAGAGCCATCCGGACCGAGCTCGGCAACACGTGCGGCACCGGACGAGCCGCTATCTCAACAACCGACTTGAGCAGGACCATCGCGGCATCAAGAGCCGATGTCGACCGATGCTTGGACTGAAGAGCACGAGATCAGCGACACGCTACTGCCGCGGCTATGACGAACTGCAAAACTTTCTCCGGTGCCGATCTCGCATGCGTCAACATGTTCCGGCTGCGGCGCGGCGCTGGCGGCATATGCGGAAAACCGCGATTGTTCTCGCCGTCCTGGCGGCAGCTTGAGTGCCGGCGTCCAAGGCCGAAATTCGTAGAACCGGATGGCGCCAAATCTGACAGAACCGCCGCATGACGTGTCGCGGCCGTCCGCGGGGCCGGCCGATCCGCGCAGACGCAGAAACTGACGCAGGAAAGGCCGTTTGGCCCGACCAAACGCCTCCATGTCGCAACAGTCTTCGCCACCGCACAGCATGGTGCAGAGGGCGATCATCAGAACCTCGTAAAGATTGTGGCGGACGTTATCCTGCCGGGGGTCGGAGACCTCGGAAAAACACGCGATGAACTCTTCCATGCCGGCACCTGGGTTGAACCCAACCGTTGGAATCCAGTCAGATACCGCGCCGCAAGCCTAAATCCGCAGAAAACCGCCATATGCGAATCCCCTGAGCCGGTGAACCGAGGTTCATCAAAGCAGTCTGCCGCGTATTCACCGCCGAGCGGAAACGCCGGGCTGCAGCCGATCCGGTTTGCGCGGCACACCAGCGGGCGGCGTGAAACACGAACCGGTTATGAGGCGTATTCTGGCTCATCTTCGTCCAGCACGGCCTTGATCTCGTCGAAATGCAAATGGGCGTTCGTGGTGAACCTGACGAATTGATCGTGGGTTGCCTGGGCCATTGCGTCGGACATCACATTCAGCGGCGTCCCGGTCTGCATCGCCAGCACCTGCACCTGGCAGGCGCGTTCCAGGTAGTAGATATCGTCAAATGTTTGGGCGATATTGTTCCCCACCACCACGACGCCATGGTTGGCCAGGAACAGCACACGCTTGCCGTCGAACGCCTCGCCCATGCGTTCGCCCTCATCCACCGCATCGGCAATACCGTTGAAGTGGTCGTCATAGGCGATGTCGCCGAAGAACCGTGCCGCGTTCTGATGCACCATCAGCAACCGCCCCGGTTGCAGCGCTGTCAGCGCGGTGGCGTAGGGGGAGTGCAGGTGCATCACGACCTTCGCATCGGGATGGTTCATATGGACGCGGGTGTGAATGGTGAAGCCGGTGGTCG
>DATCDX010000170.1:0-5277 GCA_036510475.1 Steroidobacteraceae bacterium | reverse complement strand
GTTCATTGCCGCTGGCGGTCGCCACCGGTGCCGGCGCGTCGGCGCGCCAGGTGCTCGGCACCACGGTGGTGTTCGGAATGAGCGCCGCCACGCTGATCGGCATTTTTCTGATTCCTGTTTTTTATGTGCTGATGCAGCGTCTCGCCGAGCGCATCGGGCGCGCGCTCAAGCGACGTCCGGGAGTGCCTCAATGACAGCGAGCGCGGGGACGCGCGCGGCCGGCATCGCGGCATCGATGAAGGCGGCGTTGGCCGTGGCGGTTGCCGCAGCGGCGGCGGTGGCTGCAGGCTGTGTCTTGGGCCCCGATTATCGGCGGCCGCAGGTCACGACGCCGGCGGCCTATCGTTTCGAGCCGGTGGCAACCGCGGATTCCGTCGGCGATGCAGGCTGGTGGCTGGTGTATCCGGACTCGACGTTGCAATCTCTGATTCGTGAAGCGCTGGCCAACAATCTCGACGTCCGCATTGCCGCGGCACGGGTCGATCAGGCGCGAGCCGCGTTGGGGGCAACCCGTCTGCAACAGCTACCGCAGGTGTCGGCCACCGCCGGCGCGGCGCGGCAACGGACCTCGGCGTACGAACTGCCACCCGGGATTCCGCCCATCAGCAATGCCTTCAGCGTCGCAGGCAACCTCTCCTACGAGATTGACTTCTGGGGCAAGTATCGCCGTGCCACCGAGGCGGCGCGCGCGCAGCTGTTGCAATCCGCCTACGCGAAGCAGGACGTCATGGCGGCATTGGTTGCAAGCGTGGCCACCGACTACTTTACGCTGCAGACACTCGATGAACAGCTGGCAATCACTCATCGCACGCTCGGTACCCGGCAGAAATTCGTCGACTTGACGCAGGCGCAACACGATCGCGGCACGGTATCCGAGTTGGATGTAGCCACTGCGCAAGCGCAACTCGCCATTGCGAAAGCGAATCTGCCGGACCTTGAGCGCCGCATCGGGCAAACCGAGGATCAGCTGAGCGTGCTGCTCGGTCACAACCCCGCTCAAATCGTGCACGGCGGCGCCGGAGCCGCTGCGGCGAAGCTTGACCGTGCGCCGCCGCCGGTGCCTGCCGCGGGCCTACCCTCCAGCTTGCTGGAGCGCCGCCCGGACTTGCGCGAGGCCGAACAGAACCTGGTGGCTGCGAATGCACAGGTGGGCGTCGCCAAGGCCAACCTATTCCCGAGCATCAGCCTTACGGGGCAGGGCGGCAGCATCAGTAGCGCGCTGTCCTCGCTATTCAGCGGCCCCGCGCGCACCTGGTCCCTCGGCGCCGGCTTATTGCAGCCGCTGCTCGATCCGCAGCGCAGCTTGTACCAAGTGGATCTCGCCGATGCGCAAAAGCGCCAGGCGCTGCTGCAGTATCAGAAGAGTGTGCAAACGGCCTTTCAAGAAGTATCCGATGCGCTGATCGCGCGCCGCCAGGATGCCGATCTACAAGCCGCCGAGGAAGCCCAGGTCGATGCGCAGCAACGCGCCAACACCATCGCACTGGCACGCTATCGCGTGGGCTATGCCTCCTACTTCAATGTGATCGATGCCGACCGCGACCTCTTCACCGCCGAGCTGTCGCTTTCGGCGGCGCGCCTCAATACGTTGCTGTCCGTGGTGCAGCTCTACCGCGCCTTGGGCGGCGGTTGGCAGGTGCAGTGAAATGAGCAGGTGAGGTGAAATGACCGTGCAATCGCCGCCATCGGCGCAAATCGACGAGCTGCGTGACCAGGGCTACGTTGTCATACGGCGCTTCGTGCCTCGGCACGAACTGGTGGCGCTCAACGAAGTCGCGGCGGCACAGCTTGCCGCCCGCGCCGAACCGCTCGAGTTTGAAGCCGATCTCAAATACCCCGGCGCGCCCTCATCGCGGTTGGACGCCGGCGGCGAGACCGTGCGCCGGCTGCTCGACGCGTACGCTCGCGACGCCCAATTCGCCCGCTGGGGCGTCGCTCCTGCCTTACGTGAATGGATGGAAGCCTATTTCGGCGAGTCCGTGCTGATGTCACGCGCCCATCACAACTGTCTGATGACTAAGCATCCGCTGTATGGAAGCCTGACCGGCTGGCATCGCGATATTCGCTACTGGTCTTTCGCGCGAGAGGATCTGGTCTCGATCTGGATCGCGCTCGGCGCGGAGGAAGTCGACAACGGCGCACTATGGTTCGTGCCGGAGTCGCACCGCATGTCGTTCGGCGCCGAGCGCTACGACGAGTCAAAGTTCTTCCGCGTTGATCGTGCGGACAATGCCGCGATTGTCCGCACCGCCGTATCGCCGCGGCTGGCGCCCGGCGACGCCGTATTATTCCATTGCAACACCCTGCACTCGGCCGGCAAGAATCGCAGCAACGCGGTGAAGTTTTCCCTGGTGTTCACCTATCGTGGCCGGAGCAATCCGCCGCTTGCCGGCACGAGGTCGGCATCAATGGCCGAAATTGAGCTGGGCTAAAGCTCGTCGCCTCAATAGGTGGCGGAGAATTTATGCGTGGGAGCACTCCTCAGAGAGGCACTACCTTGATAATTCCTTTTAGCGCGTCAAAGTCGGACGGATTGCGGGTGTAGACGGGCAAGCTGTTGGCGACGGCCGTCGAAGCAACGAGCAAGTCCGCGAAACGTGAGCGGCTCGTCTGTCCGGCGGCACGCGCTGCCGCAAACATCCGGCCATACATACGCGCGGCTTCGGCGTCAAAGGGCAGCGGGTCCCACGTTGCTGTCGCCCACTGCAGTCGATCCTGGCGTCGAGCCCGTTCGTCTTTGTCTTCGGTGGCGTGCGGACCGGCCGCCAGCTCCGCAAGAGTAATGGCGGCGATTGCGGATTGATCGGGCAGCAGCCCGGGATCAATCACGTCGTGATCGATCACCACGGACGTATCAAGGAGTCCGCGCGTCGGATCAGTCATCGATGCGCTGGTCGATTACAGCATCAAGATCCGCGCGGAAGCGGCCCGCATCGACCCTGGGTGCTCGCGACGCTGCTTCAGCCAGGGTGGCCCGGGGCACGAACCGGCGCGGCCGTATGGGCCGAAGCTCCGCCACAGGCGTGCCGTTACGGGAAACAATGAGGGTGCGCCCGGCCTCCACCTCGCGAAGGACGGCTGCGGACTGATTTCGAAGCTCCCGCTGCGTGATAATTCGATCCATGGGCTGACCGTAGCAGATGTAGCATTCCGTAGCAACACTGCGAGTTACGCGTTAACGGAGTTTCGCATCGAGATGCGACATTACATTCGATTATGCATCTATCTATATGTTTCTAAATTAAATAGAGGCGGAAAGACGAAGGTCAGTTCACTGCGGATCAGGAATTTGCGCTGCGCGTAATCCGCTTAATGGCGTCGGCCAGCGAACGCTCGCCGCTGGAGTAATCTCGCCACGCGCGTGTTTTCTTGAGCAGTTGCGGCACGGTTCTGACGGTGAATAATTGCGGATTCAGTCCGCGTTTTACGCTCGTCCAAGTCATGGGCATCGACACCGGAGCTCCATCGCGGGCGCGCGGTGAGAGCACGGCCACGGCGGTCGAAGTTCGGTCATTGCGCAGATAGTCGAGAAAAATGCGTCCCGTACGTTGTTTCTTCGACATGTTATCCAGGTATTGAGTGGGACTGTCCTGCGCCATTTGCGCGCATAGGAGGCGGGCAAAGTTCTTTGCCGCCGCCCATTTCACCGCTTTCTTTCCGGCACTCAGCGGCGTGACCACATGCAGACCCTTGCCGCCCGTGGTTTTGCAAAACGCGACGAGCCCGAGCGCTTCCAATCGCTCACGTATTTCGCGCGCCGCGACGATGACCGCTTCAAATTTCACATCGGGGGCGGGATCCAGGTCAAATACCAAGCGGCCCGCCACTTCAGGATCACCGCGTGCACAATTCCAGGGATGAAGTTCCAGCACAGCGAATTGAGCGGCGGCGGCCAGGCCCTCGACGCGGTCGATCTGCACGTAGGGTGCGCGATCGCCCCGCACTTTGACGAAAACGAATAGCTTGGACATGCCCGCCATGGCATGACGCTGAAAGAATTGCGCACCGCTGATGCCGTCGGGCGCGCGCACCAGCGAGCAGGGCCGACCCGTCAAATGCGGCAACATCCACTCGCCGACCTGTTCATAGTAGCGCGCCAGGTCGAGCTTCGTAATCGGCTTGCCATCAGCGGCGTCGGGCCATAGCGCTTTTTCTGGTTTGGATATCGCTACGCCCATGACGGTGGCCTGCGGCGGCGGGCGCGCTTTGTCTGTCGCATTGACACGGGGAACGGGCATTTCGGCAACCACCTTGCCCGCGTCCTTGTCTTGACGCAGGCCTTTGAATGCCGCCTGGCGAATCATTCCCGATTCGGTCCAACCGGCGAACTGTATTTCGGCGACCAGTGTGGGTTTGAGCCAACGCACACTGGGTTCTTTGCGCGGCGCATGCTCACCCCGGAACGGACTTTTCTCACGAGTTAATTCCTCGAGGCGCGGCAACAGACTCTTGGCCACGTCACGGCCATAACCGGTTCCGATACGGCCCACGTAATTCAACTGACCGTCACGCATGACGCCCGCGAGAAGCGAGCGAACGGTGCCGCCGCCGCTGGTCCAGCCGCCAAGCACTACTTCTTGTCCCGCGCGGCACTTGGTCTTGGTCCAAGTCCCGGGGCGCCCGGAGCGGTAGGGGGCATCGAGTCGTTTCGATACGATGCCTTCGAGTTGCATGGCGCAGGCCGAAGCCAACACTTCCGGTCCGTTCGATGTCAGATGTGCAACGTAGCGCACCCGGTTCAACTTTTTGCCATTCAATAGTTTCTCGAGGCGTCTTTTGCGCTCTTTCAACGGCAGCTCTCGCAGGTCTCGCAAGCCTCCGCGTTGTTCAAAGAGCAGATCAAACGCAAAGAAGAGGAGATCCTCGGACCGTTCATTCGACAGCGCGGCTTGCAGCAGAGCGAAGCTCGGCCGCTGTTGTTCATCGAGCGCCACAATCTCCCCGTCGATCAGGCAATCAGGCAGCACATGTGCGTCGGTGGCAATGGCGGCGAAGCGCTGGGTCCAATCAAGTCCCGCGCGTGTACGGATTACCGCTCGACCCCCATGCACTCGGAGCTGGCCGCGATAGCCGTCGAGTTTTATTTCATGCGCCCAGCCGGACTCACTTGAGGGTTGATCCACGAGTTTGCAATGTTGCGGCTCGACGAATATGGGTATTTTTCGCGCAGACTTATCTCGGGTGCCGGCGGAATTCCCGCTGCCGGCGGCGATCTCATCCAGTGTTCGGCCCGAAGCGGCGGAGCGAACCTCCTTGAGCAGACTATCGCCGTCTCCC
>DATCDX010000169.1:0-3953 GCA_036510475.1 Steroidobacteraceae bacterium | reverse complement strand
GCGTCCGCGTCGTCCAAAATCGCTCCCGGCGAATTTGTCGAACTCGGTGGGTCCGTCCACACATCCTGCACCGCCAAATAAAAAGGGCCTGAAAGACAGGCCCTTTTTATTTGGCGGAGAGGGTGAGATTGCTCGCAGCCGGGGACGGCCGCTCGTCCTCCGCTTCGCTCCGGACCGACGCGCCCGCGTCGTCCAAAATCGCTCCGCGATTTTGTCGAACTCGGTGCGTTCGTCCACTAACCCCGCACCCCCAAAATAAAAAGGGACCTGATGACAGGCCCCTTTTTATTTTGGCGGAGAGGGTGAGATTCGAACTCACGGTCCCCGTAAGGGGACGCCGGTTTTCAAGACCGGTGCATTCAACCGCTCTGCCACCTCTCCATATTTATTTATAATCAATAAGTTACGATATATACCTCGTGTCGCTCATATCATGCGATTTAGAATTTTACCTGACCTGAACGACAAGCGCGTAAACGATCGAGACCGGCGCGCTTGCGTCAACACCGGCAAACATCAGTGGAATCAGCACCCCTACGCCATTGAAGCGGTAGCAGTCGCCCTCATGCATCAACCCGTGCCGGGTCAATCCGGCGCACGCCCCGTCAGGATGGTAAAATACGCCTGCCGAGCATCACTGGAGGACACGATGGCCAACTTCCCGAGCAACAATGCAGCGTTTCCGAGCGCCGCAGCGGACAGCCGCAGCATTTTCATCACACGCACCTACACTCACCTGGTCGGAGGCATCCTAGGCTTCATCCTGGTGGAGCTGGCGCTGTTCGAGTCCGGCTATGCCGCGCAAATTGCGCAATTCATGTTCGGCTTCAATTGGCTGCTGATTCTCGGCGCATTCATGTTGATAGGCTGGCTGGCCTCGCGCACCGCACAGACCAGCACGTCCATCGGGATGCAGTATTTCGCCTACGCAGCCTACGTGGTCGCTGAAGCGCTGATCTTCGTGCCGCTACTCTATATCGCCGATGCCAAGGCGCCTGGCGCCATCGACAGCGCCACCCTGATCACCGCACTGGGCGCCGGCGGACTCATGTTCGTCGCTCATCGCACCCGCAAGGATTTTTCCTTCCTGCGCGCCATCATGATGTGGGGCGGCGTTGTGGCGCTGGTGGCCATCGTCGGCGGCGTGGTCTTCGGCTTCCAACTCGGCACCTGGTTCTCGGTGGCGATGATCGGCTTCGCCGGCGTCGCGGTGCTGTATGACACCTCGAACATCATTCACAAATACCCAGAAGATCGATACGTGTCGGCCGCCATGCAGCTGTTCGCCTCGATCGCACTCATGTTCTGGTATGTACTGCGCCTCGTGATGGGCAGCCGCAGCTAAGTTAGAACGGCCACCCCACCCATGTAGGGCTTCAGCGCGGACGGTATGGCGACAGTACCGTCCGCCTGCTGATAATTCTCAAGCACCGCAACCAGCGCGCGCCCCACCGCGACGCCCGAACCATTCAAGGTATGCACCGGTTCAGGTTTGCCGGTTGCAGGGTTGCGCCAGCGCGCTTGCAAGCGGCGCGCCTGGAACGATTCGCAGTTACTGCACGACGAGATTTCACGATAGCGCTTCTGCGACGGCAGCCACACCTCGAGATCGTAAGTCTTGGTGCTGGTGGGACCCGTGTCGCCCGCACATAACGCCAATACCCGATACGGCAATTCCAACGCCTGGAGCACGGCTTCAGCGTGACCGGTGAGCTCCTCATGCGCCGCATCGGAATTTTCCGGCCGCACGATGTGCACCAGTTCCACTTTCTCGAATTGATGCTGGCGAATCATGCCCCGCGTATCCTTGCCCGCGGCACCCGCCTCCGAACGAAAGCAAGGCGTGTGCGCCACGAACTTGAGCGGCAGTTCCTCCGGCGCGAGAATCCGCTCACGCACCAGATTCGTCAGCGGCACTTCGGCGGTGGGAATCAAGTAAAAGCCAGGATCGCCGCGCACCGCGAATAAATCCTGCTCGAATTTCGGCAATTGCCCCGTCCCCACCAGCGCAGTGGCATGCACCAGGTACGGCACATAGGCCTCCCGATACCCATGATCGCGCACATGCAGATCCAGCATGAACTGAACGAGAGCGCGCTGAAGCTTCGCCAGGTTTCCGCTCATCACCACGAACCGTGCTCCTGACATACGCCGGGCGGCTTCAAAATCCATTCCAAGACGTTCGCCCAGCGCCACATGATCCTTCGGCTCGAAGAGGAATTCCAAGGGGGCGCCCCAGCGTCGCACTTCGACGTTGGCCGCCTCGTCGCGCCCCTCCGGCACGCTGGCCTGCAGGATATTCGGCAGACCCAACTGCAAGGTCTCAACCTGCGCCTGGATCGCCTCGTGCCGTTTCTCCACGCCCTGCAGTTGCTCGCCCAAGGCTTCACCCAGCTTGAGAAGATCCGCAGCGTCCAGGCCCTTCGATTTGGCCTGACCCACCGCTTTCGCGTTGGCATTGCGTTCCGCGCGCAATCGATCGGCTTCTATTTGCACCGCCTTGCGCTGCTCTTCGAGCGCGGCAAAGGCCGCCACGTCGAGCACGAAGCCGCGCCGCGCCAATGCGGCGGCTACACCCGGTAAATTACTGCGCAGCAGCTTCGGATCGAGCACCTTGAGTTCCTTGATCTAGAGAGGGTGAGAAACGTCCCGACTATCCACGGGTTGGAGGTTTTGACATTTCCGCGGAAACGCCCTGCTCATCCACGGGTTGGACATTTTGACGTTTCCGCGGAAACGCGCGTGGTGAGGCTGAAACGGAATTCCATCGTCTTTATCTGTATTCATTGTCGCTATTGTAAACGTTCCGCACACGCTAACGTTCCACGCATGGAGGCAAAGGGCCTACGAGGGCGAAGCGTACCGCGCCTTACGCTCCACCGGCATCACGGGGTTGCCGGTCGCGGCCGCGCCGCGCCGCCAGCGCCTCGCCGATTTTGATCTCCAAACCGCGCGGCACCGGAACATAGTAGCGGCGCTCCGGCATGTCATCGGGGAAGTACCCCTCGCCCGCGGCGTAGCCGCCGGGTTCGTCGTGCGCATATCGGTAGCCCTTGCCGTAACCGATTTCCTTCATCAGACGGGTCGGCGCGTTGCGCAAATGCAGCGGCACCTCCAGCGAGCCCAAACTCGCGGCATCCGCGGCGGCCGCCTGGTACGCCGTGTACACGGCATTGCTCTTGGCCGCACACGCCATGAACACGATGGCTTGGGCAATCGCCAGTTCACCCTCAGGGCTGCCCAGCCGCTCGTACACCGCGCACGCCTCCAGCGCCAAGGTCAGGGCGCGCGGATCGGCGTTACCGATGTCCTCGCTCGCCATGCGCAGCGCGCGGCGCGCGACATACAAGGGATCGCAGCCGCCGGCCAGCATGCGGCACAGCCAGTACAGCGCCGCGTCCGGATCGCTGCCGCGAACCGATTTGTGCAACGCCGAGATTTGATCGTAGAAATTCTCGCCGCCTTTATCAAAGCGCACGTAGGTGCTGCCGATCACCGCGCGCATGGTGTCGACATCGAGCCCGCGGCCCGCGCCCAGGGAAGCATCGGCAGCTTGGGACGCATCGACGGCTTGGGACGCATCGGCGGTCTGCGGCGAACTCAAGTCCGCGGCGGTCTCCAGCAGATTGAGCATACGGCGCGCATCACCGTCGGCGGCTGCCAGCAATAACTCGCGCGCGGCGGGATCGATTTGCAGATTCAGCTGCCCCAAACCCCGCTCTCGATCCTTAAGCGCTCGATCCAGCAATTTGCCGAGGTCGGCTAACATAAGCGGCTTCAGCACATACACGCGGGCCCGCGACAGCAGCGCATTGTTGACTTCGAACGAGGGGTTCTCGGTGGTCGCACCGACAAAAATCAGCGTGCCATCCTCGACATAGGGCAGGAACGTGTCCTGTTGCGCCTTGTTGAAACGATGCACTTCATCGAGAAACAGCACGGTATCGCGCGTG
>DATCDX010000168.1:0-3335 GCA_036510475.1 Steroidobacteraceae bacterium | reverse complement strand
CGCCTATTATCAGTGCAACGGTCCCTCGGTGGGCGGCACGGGAACCACCGACGTGTGCTATTCGCCGAGCTCCGTCTGGCGCGACGCTGAACAGAATACTCACCAAACGCATGAATTGCGCTTGAGCAGCCCCGACGACTCTCGGACTCGCGGCATCTTCGGGCTGTTCTGGGAAGACTATAAGATCAGAGACAATACCAACTGGGCCTACGGCAATCAGGCAGCCGGCTTCAACGGCCAGGCACCGCTTGCGGGCACGACGCAAATCGATCCGTCCGTGCGCCCGGCGGGCGATGTGTTCTTCGACGACATCACCCGCGGCTACAAGCAGAAGGCCGCCTTCGGCGAACTGTCCTTCGATTTTATCCCCCGGCGATTGACGCTGTCGGTCGGCACCCGCCTGTACAGCATGAATACCTATGAACTGGGCTCCGCAAACTCCGGCTATGGGTGCCGCAATGTCCCCACCGGCCAGTGTCAAAACGGCAAGAACCTGGACGCCGACAATCTCCACAAAACCTTCTCGGGGCACAAGAGCAAGGTGAATCTCAGCTGGAAGCTGGCCGACCACGCGCTGATCTATGCCACCTATTCGGAAGGCTTCAGACCCGGCGGTTTCAATCGCGGCCAAGGCATCATTACCCCCAATTCTCCTTTGTACGGCAAATTCGAGATCCCGCTTTTCTATGCCCCGGACACGCTCAAGAACAAGGAAATCGGCTGGAAGACGTCCTGGTTCGATCAGCATGTGCAATTCAACGGCGCGCTCTACCAGGAGGATTGGTACAACGTGCAATTGGCCATCTTCGACCCCGGCCTATACGGTAACCAGATCTTTACCGCGAATGGGCCCGACTACCGGGTGCGCGGCGTCGAGGGCGACCTCGTCGTGAATGCCAGCGAGCACTTGTCGATCATGTCTTCCTTTGCGTGGAACAGCAGCTCACAGCAAACCGCGCCCACCCTGGCCGGCAACAGCGGCGTCCCCGTGTCGTTGTTTCCGACCGAAGGTCTTGGCAGTACACTCGCGCAATCACCGCCGTTCCAGGGGAATATTCGAATTCGCTACGAGGCTCCCTTTGAGTCCTATGCCGGCTACTGGCAAGTGGCCGCGCAACATACCGCGCACTCCTACGCCTCGGTCGTGACCGAGGGCGCATTCGAGTCGCCGCGGCAGGATCAGCAGGGTTACACCACGTATGGCGCCGCAGTCGGCGTCAAGAAGGACGCTTGGGGCGTGGAACTCTACGGCGAAAATCTGACCGACACTCGCGCCCAGCTGTACGTCAACGGTTTCGACTTCGTGCATCTCGTGACCGTCAACCGGCCGCGTACGCTGGGGCTGCGCCTCGCGTACAAATTCTAATCGGCATGAAGATCATGCAAGCGCTTCACATTTTCACCGGCACGCAACTCTCGATCGCGCGCATTCGCGAGCTGTCGGCATGCTCGGGGGCGGTCGACCTCGCGCCGGAGGCGTGGCAGAGGGTCGCCGCGTCGCGCGCCATCGTGGAGCGGCAGATTGCGGCCGGCGCCACGATTTACGGCACCAACACCGGCATCGGGTCGCAAAAGGACGCCGGCGTCGCGGCGGCGGATCTCGCCGCTTTCAGCAATCGGATGATCCTCAGCGAGGCGACCGATTTTCCGGGGCCGCCCATCTCCGATCCGGCGGTGCGCGCCGCGCTTGTGGTTCTGATCAACATGGTGGCGGGCGGGGGTACCGGCATGCGACCGGCATTGGTGCACCGATTGCTTGCGCTGTATGCCGCTCCGCGCATGCCGACGGTGCGCGCCGATGCCGCGTTCGGCAGCGCCGATCTGACGCCGCTGTCACAGTTGAGCATCGCGCTGCTCGGGCTTTCGCTCGATGAGCGCGCGCCCGTGTTGCCGACGCGCTTCGATTTGGCACCGAAAGAATCCGTATCCCTGATAGACAACAACAGCTTCGCCTTGGGCGACGGCGCCTTGGTTCTGGCGGAAACCGAGCGGCTGCTCCTGGCATTCGATCTGGCTGCGGCCTCGGCACTGGAAGGATTTCGTGGCGGCCTGCGGGCGCAGGCCGCACAGGCCGCCGGCGGCTATCGCGGCGACGGTCAGGCGCGATCCCGCGAAAATCTCTCGCGGCTGCTCAAGGGCAGCGCCCTACACAGCCCCGATCAGGCGCGTTTCCTGCAGGACCCCTTGAGTTTTCGCAGCATCACCCAGATTAATGGCGCAGCCTACGAAGTATGGGACTGGGCGCGGACCCAGTTCGAACGGGAAATCAATTCCTCCTCGGACAATCCCTTGGTCGATCTGGAATCCGGCGAACTCTTCACCTCATCGAGCATGGTATCGCTGCTGCCGGCGCTGGCCATGGACTCCCTGCGCCAAGCGCTGGCGAAGGCGTCCGTACAGAGCATGGAGCGCGCACTGAAACTACAATCCCCGCCCTTCACCGGCCTGCCGGTGGGCCTTGCGGCAGACGGGGCCGCCGACGGCGGGATTGTCTCGCTCAACTTGAACTACATCGGGTCGGCGCGAATGGGCTCGCTGCTGGCGGCTGCGGCGCCCGTGTTCCTGCACTATGTGGGCAATATGTCCGATGGGGTCGAGGATGTCACCAGCCTGCTGCCGCTGTCGGTGACTCAAACCAGAACGGTCATCGATCGGGCCTGGGAGGCGGCGGCACTCGAAATGGCCATTGCCGTGTGGGCGATGGTGCGCCGTGGCCTTAAGCCCGCGGCCCTGGGAGCCGGGCCCCGCCGGGTATACGAACTGCTGCTGCCGCTGTTGCACATCGGCGAGGAAGGGACGCGGATATTCAACATGCGGCACATCGTCGCCGCGGTCCGTGATGGGGACTTGGTCGAGCAATGCCTGATGACGGCGGGGCGGTAGCGGCCATGGGCGCAGGCTATGCGCAGGGCTCAGGCCGCGAAGTGCAGGAACTGCGCGCGGTACTCGCCGCGCTGCGGCACGTTCCGCGCGAGCAGGCGCGCGCGTTGCCCTCGGCCTTTTATACATCGCGCGACTACCTCGAATTCGAGCGTGACGCGCTGTTTCGCACCCAGTGGATTTGCGTCGGTCACGTCGGCGCGATTCCCAACGTGGGCGATTATTTCACGGCCGAATTGGTGAACGAACAGTTGCTGATCGTCAGAGACACCGCCGCCACGGTCAGCGTGATGTCGAACGTCTGCCGCCACCGTGGCAGCCCGGTGGCGGCCATGAGCGCCGGCCACGCCGTCCGCTTCGTGTGCGGCTATCACGGCTGGACGTACGCGCTCGATGGCCGGCTGCTCGCCGCGCCGCTAATCCTGGACGGCGAGCACTTCAGCAAGGCGGCATGC
>DATCDX010000167.1:0-3386 GCA_036510475.1 Steroidobacteraceae bacterium | reverse complement strand
GCATCGAAATCCTCCCGCAGCGAGGTCTCGACGGCGTTGACGGTCTCCAATCGATCGTGCGCGCGGATCAGCCGTTGGCTCAAGCGGTGAATTCGATCGGCCAGCGTGTCGTTGGCGCGGGCCACATCGATGAGATCCTTCAATTTGCGTTCCAGCGACTGATTGCGCTCGCGCAGCACCTCGACTTGCCGTTCGACCAGGCTCACGGTGGCACCCGAGTCGCGCATGTGCGGCAGGCGCAGCTTGGTCATCAGCGCAGAATTTCGCTCGAAGAAATCAGGATAGGTCTGCAGATAATCCGCGACGCTCACATCGTTGAGGGGTTCCTGGTTGATTCCGCGCGCCTGACTCGTGGTCATGTTTCAGCTCCGTACATCCCGTTAAATATCGATACATCCCGTAAACACCGTAACCGCCGGTCCCGTGAGCCACATAGGCTGATCGCCTCCCCGCCAGGAAACCGCCGCCGTGCCGCCGCGCAGGTCGACCCGCACATCCGCATCCAGCAGGCCATCCCGCCTACCCACCGCGACGGCGGCGCAGGCACCCGTGCCGCAGGCCAATGTCTCACCCGTGCCGCGTTCGAATACCCGCAAGCGAATGTGGCCGCGATCGACGATTTGCATGAATCCCACATTGGTGCGCTTCGGAAAACGCGGATGATGCTCAATACTAGGCCCAAACCGTTCGACCGGCGCGCTTTTCACGTCCGCGACGCGCAGCACCGCGTGAGGATTGCCCATCGATACCGCTCCGACGGCGATTTCCGCGCCGTCGATGCTCAATGAATAACTGGGCGCCTCATGCGCAGCATCCATCGGCAGCGAGCGCGGATCAAAGTTCGGCGCACCCATGTCCACCGACACCAACCCATCGTCCCTTATCTTCGCATGTACCATCCCCGCCGGGCTGCGCATGGCAAGTTCGCGGCCCAATTCCGGGGCGCGAGCGTACAGCAGCGCGGCGATACAGCGCGCGCCGTTGCCGCATTGTTCGACCTCCGAGCCGTCGGAGTTGAAGATGCGGTAGAACACACGGCTGTCCGCATCGCGTGCAGGCTCCAACAGCAGCGCCTGATCGAAACCCACACCCGTATGCCGATCGGCGAGGGCACGCAGCACGCTGGAGTCAAAGTGAGTGTGGGCGGCGGTGGCGGGGACATCGAATATCAAAAAATCATTGCCCAGCCCCTGCATCTTCAAAAACTCGATGCGCATGCGAATGAGCATAGCCGATGCCACAAATTGTCGCGAGCGCGGCGATTTTAAGCGAACGGGGGTTGCGCATTGCGCGCCTGAGTTCTACCTTACTGAAAACAACAAAGTCGGGGAACTATGCGCCATGTAATGGTATTGAATGCGAAAGGCGGATGCGGCAAGAGCACGCTGGCCACGAATATCGCGGTGTTTTTCGCCCGCGACGGGCATCAAGTGTGCATCGCGGATTACGATCCGCAGCGTTCCAGTCTCGATTGGCTGGCGCAACGGCCGGCCGACCTGCCGGCCATCAGCGGTGTGTCCGCCTTCGACGAGGGCTTGCGCAATGTGGCGCGGAGCACCGAAATCTTGGTGATCGACGCGCCGGCCCGGGTGCATGGCACCGAACTGAATGAACTGGTGCGCAGGGCCGAGACCATCATCGTCCCCGTGCTGCCTTCCAGCATCGACATGAAGGCCTGCTCACACTTCATGGCCGAACTGCTCGAAATAGGCAAGGTATCGCGCAAGCAGGCGCGCTTGGCCGTGGTTGCCAATCGTGTGCGTGAGTACACCTTGGTGTATGAGGAATTGGATCAGTACCTCACCAAGCTCAAGGTGCCGTACTTGGGCAGTCTGCGCGAGGCGCAGAACTACGTGCGCGCGTACGCGCGAGGCATGGGGGTGCTGGAGCTGCCCGAATATCTGGCATGGCCGGATTGGAAGCAGTGGGAACCGATCGGTGAATGGCTGGACAGTAAGCGCAGCCAACCGTAGCGTCACTCGCAGTTTCAGCGTTGCGCCGGGCCAATCGGTGCTCGATGCGGCGCTTGGCGCATCGTTGAATTTGCCGCATAGCTGCAAGGGCGGCAATTGCGGTTCCTGCCGCGCCCGGCTGCTGCAGGGCGAGGTTTACTACCCCAACGGTCCACCCTTGGGTCTATCCGATGCCGAGGCCGCCGAAGGTTTCGTGCTGCTGTGTCAGGCGCGGGCGCGCAGCGATTTGCGCATCGAAACCTATGAGATCAGCACGCCGGAGCAGGCGCTGATCAAGCATTTACCCTGCCGCATCGAGCGCGCGCTGCATTTGTCGCATGACGTCATGGGTCTGTTCCTGCGGCTTCCTGCGGCTGAAGCGTTCAATTTCGCAGCCGGCCAATACATCGACGTCATGCTGCCCGGCGGCCGGCGCCGCAGCTTCTCCATCGCGTCCCCGCCGCACGACTCGCGTCCGCTCGAACTACACGTGCGGCGCGTCCCCGGCGGTGAATTCACGGCAGCATTGTTCGCGCAGGAGACCCAGAACGCGCTGCTGCGCATCGAGGGTCCGCTGGGACAATTCCTCTATCGACCGGCCGCCGAGACGCCCGGCGCGGCGGCGCCGCCCATGCTGCTGGTCGGCGGCGGCACGGGACTCGCGCCGCTCTTGAGCATCTTGCGGCACGTGGTCGAGAACGATCTACAACGCGACATGACCGTTTACTGGGGGGTGCGCAGCGAACGCGATTTGTATGCGCATGGCGTGCTTAAGGATCTGGTGCGCCGCGCCGCCCATCTGCGCTACGTGCCGGTTCTGTCCGAGCCTTCGCCGGCGTGGCGCGGCCGGAGTGGTTGGGTGCACGAGGCCGTGCTGCATGATATCGATCGGCTCGAGGGCTACGATGTGTATGCAGCCGGGCCGCCCGCGATGATCGCCGCGGTACGACGCGAATTCGCGTCGCGAGGAGCCGACGCAAGCCGGCTATTTTTCGATTCCTTCGATTACGCCCCGGATGCGCTCGATCGCCAGCGGATGAGTGCGCTCAGCAAGTCCTGATCGTCGGCCGATGCCGAGCGCAGCAGCGGCGCGTGCAAGCCCAGCGCCCGCACGCCCGCGGCGACGCGCTCGCCGGGGACCAGCCAGTGCGCACGCTCAAATTCGCCGCGCAAAGCCGGGGTGGCAAGACTCAAGAGATTGCGCGCAATCTCCAAGCTGGTCGCCGTGACCACCTGGATTGCGCACGCGGTGAATCGCTGCTGCAATGCCGTGAGTACCGCCGGGCTGGGCGCGGTCGGCCCGCGTTGGTAAACATCGGCCGGCACGACCTGCGCGCCACGGCGAGTGAGTTCCTGTTCGAGCAATCCTCGGCCCGCAGCGCCTTTGACCAGCAATATGCGGTGACCCGCCGGATGCGCGAGCCGCGGGTGAGC
>DATCDX010000166.1:0-5263 GCA_036510475.1 Steroidobacteraceae bacterium | reverse complement strand
CATCGAAGATTTCTTGACGGCCTTCTTCGGCGCTGGTTTCTTGGCGGCTTTCTTGGCCGGCTTCTTTTTCGCGACCTTCTTTGGCGCCTTGTTCACCGTCTTCTTGGCGGCTTTCTTGGCCGGCGCCTTCGCGGACTTCTTGGGTGCGGGCTTAGCGGCCTTTGGTGCCGGAGCTTTTGCGACCGGAGGTTTTGCGGGAGCCTTAACGGCCTTGGTCACTGGCGGCTTTGCCGGAATGGGAGCCGCCGCACCCTTGGCAGGCGCTACCGGCTTTTTTGCCGGCATCGCGGACGATGCAGCGGCCGCTGGCGCCGACTTGCTCGACGGAGCGGACGCGGGCCGGCCACCGAACAGGTCGTCGTCTTCGTCTGTGGACTCCGCAAATACCTCGGCCTCTTCCTCTTCTTCTTCGAGATCCTCGGTGCTGTCCCACAGATCGTCGCTGTCATCCTTGTGCGTCATCCAGCCGCCGTCTTCCTCGTCGTCTTCCTCATAAGACGCGCCGCCGGCGCCACCACCACCGGCGCCACCACCACTTCCATAGCCCAAGTCCTCCGAATCATCGTCGCGTTCGGAAAACCCAAACTTGTTGTGTACGTCGTCGCCCCGCGGCATCGCCCGCCTCCTCAGTGTTGGTATAGATATCCTGCGCACGCGCAGTGGTATGAACATCTGTTCGAATCGGCAAACAATGTATCGGCATGACGCAGCCGCTTGTACCGTGTCGCGCTTAACCGCTCAGCACGACAACCTCCTACTACAAGCCTGCACTCATTCCGTCAAGCACTTCCGCGTTAGGCAGATGCAAATGGGGCTACGACTGCGGGTCGGCAGAGCCGCGATCCCGAGTCATCCCCCGGAATTCCGAGCAGATCAGGCGCAGAATCAGCCAGCTACGAATTCCACTTGTACTCGGTGCGGGATTATCCCCGCATCAGCGCCGGCGTCGAGCAGCCTGCGTACCGCCTCTCGGCCCCGGAGCCCGTAATCCAGGGTCCAGTCGTTGACGTACATCCCCACGAACGTGTCGGCCTTGGACCGGTCGAGCCCGCGGGCGAACTTCATAGCATGATCCAGCGCATCCACTCGATGATCTAATGCATATGCTATACTGGCACGTAAGTGGCGCGAAATTTTGAGAATTAATTCTGTCCCGAGGTCCTTTCTGATGACGTTTCCACCGAGCGGAAGCGGCAGTCCCGTCTCCTGAAACCACCATTCTCCCAGGTCCTGAACAAGATGCAGGCCCTGATCGCCGAAGGTGAGTTGCCCCTCGTGGATCAGAAGGCCGACATCCGCGTGGCCCGCTACAACGGCATCTTCAATCTGGTCGAACGGCGTAGGCACGGGCTCGAAATCCGGCTGGTACAAGCGGAGGGCGAGATATGCGGTTGTCTTGAAGCCCGGAATGGCGATCCGCTTGCCGCGCAGATCGTCCCGCGTCATCGGCGTACGCGCCACGAGCCTCGGTCCATAGCGATCCCCGATGGACGCTCCGTGCGGCAGCAGCGCGTATTGGTCAGCCAGATACGCGTACGCGTGAATGGAAACCGCCGTGACTTCAAGCTCCGCGCGTAACGCGCGCTGATTGAGCGACTCGATGTCCTGTAACTCGTGAATGTACGTCAGCCCTTCGGTGTCAATTTTGTTCTCCGCAAGCGCGTAAAACATGAACGCGTCGTCGGAGTCAGGGCTATGGGCGACGTGAATTGTGCGTGTCATTTCGGGGATCGAGGAGTCGGTCGTGATCGCTCAGCGCTTGCGCGCCGCATCGAGCGCGGCCTTGATGTCGTTCTGATGCAGCTGATACTCGGGTAACTGCTTCGCCTGTTCGGCCGGTGCCACCTTGACCAAGCGGTCGAGATACTGACGTTCTGCCGCGGCGTCCTTGTTCGAATGCGCCGCTTGCGCCGCGAGAATGAGGCCAAGCAAATGTGTGGGGTCGGCCTTCAGAATCGAATCCGCCTCCACCGCAGCAAGCGCGGGGTTGCCGGATATCTCGGCCAGACGACCAAGATCGTAGCGCTGATCCAGAGTAAGCGAATCGAGCATCTGGTAGGCCGCGAGCCCCATTGGCGCGAACATTTGGACAGTGTCCATATGCCCATGTTCGAACGCCGCCATCATACGGTCATAGAGTCGCTGTGCGCGTTCCTCGGGCGACATCTGACTGATGTTGGGTGCCGCGCCCATGGCAGGCGCTGCTGCATCGGCGGCGGCAGCGTTGCCGCCGTCGGATTGTCCCGAGCGCGCAAACCTTTGGCCGGCCACCATCGCGATCAGCGCGAGCAACGCGATGGCGATCACGGACCAGAGAATCGCGTCTGACGCCCCGGACGTGGCCCGCGCCACCGGGGCAGCGGAGTCTCGCACCGGTACACCCGGCGCGCCGACCGGCGTGCCGCAGCGATGACAGAACTTGGCGCTCGGCGCGAGCTCGGCGCTGCACGCGCCGCAGGCCACGGCTCCGAGCGGCGAACCGCAGGACGAACAGAATCGGCCCGATGCCTGGGCGCCGCACGATGGACATGAAGCCGAAGAAATTGGCGCGGTCATGGAGCGAAATTAAGCGATTGGCTAAGCTGCGGGGAGTGCCGGGCTTGCCGCCCTTTGACATTCCATGGTGAGCAGCGGAGCTTGAAGCGCACGACAACCCTCGGCGCATCTCCGTTGATGCCGACGACACCACGAAATCACGACTCTCGCAGATGCCACATTCTCGATCGCTCACTCCCAGTATCGCCGGCGCGAGCGCCAAGGACCTGCTCAGCCTGACCGAAAAGTTGAACGTCCGGTTCATGCGCCTGCAGTTCACGGACATTCTCGGCGTGAACAAGAACGTTGAGATTCCCGCTTCGCAGTTCGAAAAAGCATTGGCGGGCGACATCATGTTCGACGGCTCGTCAATTGAAGGGTTCGTGCGGATCGAGGAATCGGACATGTTGCTGGCTCCGGACCTCTCCACATTTGTCGTCTTTCCGTGGAGTGACGCCGAGAACCGGGTGTGCCGCCTGATCTGCGACATCAATCGGCCAGACGGTACTCCGTTTCCCGGAGATCCCCGAGGTGTTCTCAAGCGCCAGTTGGCGCGGGCGGCGTCGCTGGGCTTCTCGATGAACGCCGGCATGGAAGCGGAGTTCTTCATGTTCAAGCGCGGTGCGGACGGTGAAGCCACCACGCGCACGCACGATGTGGGGAGCTATTTCGATCTGGCGCCGGTGGATCTGGGCGAGGACGCGCGGCGCGCGATAGTGGATACGCTCGAGCGCATGGGATTCGAGGTGGAGGCCGCTCACCACGAAGTGGCGCACGGTCAGCATGAAATTGATTTCCGCTACGCCGACGCGTTGACCACCGCCGACAACATCGCGACGTTCCGATTCGTGGTGAAGTACGTGGCGCAGCGGTTCGGGCTGTTCGCGTCGTTCATGCCGAAACCCATATTCGGGCAGAATGGCAGCGGCATGCACACGCACCAGTCGTTGTTCCGTGGCAAGGACAACGCGTTCTGGGACTCCAAGGCGCAATGGCAACTTTCGCAGGTGGCGCTGCACTACATCGGCGGATTGCTTCGCCACGCGCGGGGATATTGCGCGATCACGAACCCGTTAGTGAATTCATATAAGCGCCTGGTGCCCGGTTACGAGGCGCCGGTGAACGTGGCCTGGTCCATGCGCAACCGCTCGCCCATGCTGCGCATTCCCGAACGTCGTGAACTGGGCACGCGCGTGGAACACCGCGTACCCGATCCCGCCGCCAATCCGTACCTCGCCCTCGCCGTCATGCTGGCCGCGGGACTGGACGGCGTTGAAACCAAGGCTGATTGGCGCGAGCCGGTGAACGAAAACATCTGGGAAATGTCGCACCGCGAAAAGCGTCGCCTGCGCATCGACGATCTGCCGCATGATCTCAACGAAGCCTGTGACGAACTCGAGAAGGATGAAGTGGTCACCGCGGCCCTGGGCGAGCATGTCACCGAACATTTCCTGTCCGCCAAACGACAGGAGTGGCGTGCCTACATCTCGCAGGTGAGTCGCTGGGAAGTGGACGAGTACCTGGCCAAATATTGAACGCGCGTTAGTGCGGAGTGCCGATCAGCGCGAGCGGCACCTTACGCACGGCCTTCCATTCGTGTGGCGCGCCGAGTGAATCGCGCACCAGCAGTTGCGCCGAAATGCCGCCATCGAGTAATACGGCGTCACGGCACCCGAGCGCTCCCATCAGGGCGGCCATCTCCGGCACCGTGAGGCCGAAGGGCACGAAGCCCAGCGTCTTGCCCAGCGCGTCAAAGCGGGAGAGGGCCACGAGCAGACGTCCGTCGCGAAGGCGACCAAGCGCCAACCGCGCATCGCGGTGGGCGACATCAACACCGCGGCCCGCGGCTCGCAGTGCGTCGGGCAGCGTGTCTGCACGCAGGAGTTCCGGATACGACTCGAATGCCCAGGCAATCCGGCCGGGCCGCGCGGCGCTCACTGAATCGGCCGGCATCCAATAAATCGCGCCGGCGGAATCGCCGACCACCGCGATCGCGAGAGGGCCGGCGCCATCTGCGAGAAACTGGCGCCCATCCAGCACCACCCAGCCCCACGGCATCGCATCCACGAACTGTCCTGCATTGAACGCAATGCTAACCGCGGCCGAGTCGCGCACGCGGGCCAGCGACCAGTCGGGGCGCAATGGTCGAGTGAAGGCCGTGTCGAGGCGAAAGCGCACGCGAGTCGGGTCAATGCGCGTCACGATTACGCGCGTTCGCCACGCCTCACCGGAGCCGGCGATTACGAACTCGCCCCACTCTACGCCGGGCGATCCGGAATGCCACGCAATCTCGGCGGCCAGCCGGGCATCGCCGGCGCGCCACGTAGTGGGCGCGGAATCGGCTTCCCACCACGTGGTCCAGCGTCCGTCGGCCCGGATGGCCAAACGCGATGCAGGTAGTGAACCGCGTAAGTTGGAGGCCTGCGCGCAAAGCGCGGCGGCGTGCAGCGTCAACATCGCTGCGATTGCCGCCGCGCTGATGCTCCAGCGGCTCATGTCACAGCACGCGTTCGAGCTTCTCGATCTGCGCTTGGTGCTCGTGGAACAGTTTCAATTCGGCGTTGCTGAATTGCTGAACGCTGTTCTTGTCGCGGCCGCCGCGGAACCAGTTCACAATGCGTTCGCGACATTGCGAGAACTGAGTCACCGGCAGACCGGACGCCTGCGTTGCGGCGGCGTTCGCGCGATCTTCCAGCGCGCGGATCTGTCCGGAGAGCGTGTCGGCTCG
>DATCDX010000165.1:0-3102 GCA_036510475.1 Steroidobacteraceae bacterium | reverse complement strand
CGTGGCGGCTTGGTGATATCGATGCTGGAGTCCGGCGCTTCGGTGGCGGAAGGGCTGGACTATCTGCGCCGTGTGGGAGCGAATTACAGTGGCTTCAATCTGATCTTCTCCGACGGTGAGCGGCTCGGCATCTATGAGAGTGTGGGCGGCGCCGGCCGCGAGCTTGGGCCGGGCATTTACGGACTGTCGAATCACTTGCTCGACACGCCGTGGCCGAAGGTGCGCAACGCGAAGTCGCGGTTGTCGGCGGCGCTGTCGAACATGGCCGATACGGCGCCGGTGCTGGCGCTGTTGCGCGATGACCGGCCCGCGCCGGATGCCGAACTGCCGGGCACCGGCGTGAGCTTGGAGTGGGAGCGGCTGCTGTCGAGCGCCTTTGTCCGGGCGCCGGAGTACGGCACGCGCTGCTCCACGGTTGCTCGCATTGATCGGCGCGGCAGGGCATACTTTGATGAGTGGTCATGGGACGCGACAGGGAAGGAAGCCGGCAGGATGAGCCTTCAGTTCGAGCTGGGGTGAAATATGTTCAAGCGCGTGCTGCTTTGTTACGACGGTTCCGCAGTAGGTCGTCGCGCCCTGAGGCGCGGCGCGGAATTGGCGATCCTGCTGCGAGCGCAAGTCTATGTGCTGTCAATCATCCCAGGTGGAGCTGACTCCACGGTGGTCAGCGGAGCCGCGATCGCCTCCGGCGTCGCCGGTGCCGCCTGTTTGGTCGACGAAGCCGGTGGCTACCGCAAATTACTCGACGAATCCATCGAGTGGCTGAAGGCACGTGGCGTGGCGGCCGAAGGTTACCTGACGAGCGGCAATACCATCGACCAAATCATCACATTTTCCAGACGGCTGGCGATCGACCTGATCGTGCTGGGTCATTACCCGCAACCCAAAGGCGGATTTTGGTGGTCGACCCCGCAGCGCGGATCGTTGGCCGAGCGGGCAAATTGCTGCGTCTTCGTTGCGGTTGATACGGCGGATCCGGCGCCTCCCGCCGGCGAATGAGGGGAGTGACGCGCGCCGCCGCGATTCGCATCCGCTGGCGAATCTTCTCGCTTCTGTTCGGCTTCGGCTTTCTGGCCTACCTGCAGCAAAAGAGCATCACGGTGGCGGCCGAGCGCATGATGCCGGATTTGAACTTGAGCCAGCTGCAGATCGGCTGGATCGAGTGGGCCTTTGTTTTGGGATACGGCCTGTTCCAGCTTCCCGGCGGCATCTTCGGGCAACGTCACGGGGCACGGCGCACTTTCGTCATCATCGGCCTCGCCGCGTTTCTGGCAACCGTCGCCACGCCGCTTGCGCCCTACTGGTTGAGCGGCGCCTATTTATTTGCCGGGCTGATCGTGTTGCAACTGCTGCTGGGTTGCGCGCAGGCGGCGACTTTTCCAGTGTCGGCCGGTGTTTTCGAGGCGTGGTTTCCCCCCAATCGCTGGTCGTTCGTTCAAGGTCTGCAAACCATGGGACTGGGACTCGGCGCGGCGCTCACCCCGCCGCTCATTGCATCGCTGATGTCGAGTATGGGCTGGCAACGGGCCTTGCTCTGGGCGAGCTTGCCCGCCATCGGATTGATTTCCGTCTGGGCGTGGTATGGACGTAACACGCCGCGCGAGCACCCGTCGATGTCGGCCGCGGAACTGCGGGAAATCGGCAGCCAGAACACGCCGCCCATCGACGCCAAGATCAATGCGCGGCAACTCGCGCGCATTCTCACGAATCGCAATGTGCTGCTGCTGGCGGTTTCCTATCTTTGCATGAACTATTCGTTTTATCTGCTCTCGAACTGGGTCTTTTTATACCTGGTGCAGGAGCGGCACTTTTCAGTTTTGGAGAGCGGCTGGCTGGCCAGTGCGCCGCCGCTGGCTGCGGCGTTGGGCGCCGGCGTGGGCGGCTTGATCACGGGCCTGCTTTGCCAACGTTTCGGTGACCGCTGGGGTTTCCGGCTGGTGCCGCTGATTGCCATGCCGAGTGCCGCCGCGTTGTTGCTGGTGTCGGTCGACGCCACGAATCCTTATTGGGCGGTGGTGGGCCTGGCCCTGTGCTTCGCTTGCGTGGAACTGAACGAGGGCGCGTTCTGGGGCGCGGCGATGAATGTGGGGCGCGGCGACACCATGGCGGTGAGCGGCGTCATGAACACCGGCGGCAATTTGGGCGGCATCGTCGGCATCCCCATCGTCGCCTATTTGTCGGGAGAGCATTTGTGGCGTACGGCGTTCGTCATCGGCGCCGGATTTGCGGTGGCGAGCGCGGTGGCGTGGTTGGGCATCGAAGTGGAGCAGCCGGTTGACGCGGGCCCAGCGGTCGATGCGGGCGCGGAACATTAAGCGGGAGATGAGCGTGAAGACTATTGTCGTGACCGGAGCGGCGCAGGGGGTGGGGCTTGCGACCGCCTCACTGCTGGCACAACGCCATTACCGGGTGATTCTATTGGACATACAACCCGTCGACGAACAGGTCGATCGATTGCGCGGCAGCGGAGCGCAAGTCGCAGGACTGTCGGGCGATATCTCCTCAGAGAGTTTCGTGCAGCAGGTGGCGCACTGGGTGGAGCGTGAATATGGCGGGGCTGACGGGCTGGTGAATAATGCGGGCATCAGTCTGATTGCGCCGGCGGAAGAGACGACGGCGGCGCAGTGGCAGCGGGTGATGAATATCAACCTATTCGGTCCCTTTTTGTTGTGCCGCTATCTGGGGGCGAAGATGCTCGAGCGTCGCCACGGCAGCATCGTCAACGTCGCTTCGGTCGCGGGACTGTCCGGCATCAGTCATCGCAGCGCCTACAATTCGTCGAAGCACGCACTGATCGGTTTGACCAAGACGCTGGCGTCGGAGTGGGGTGGGCGTGGCGTGCGCGTTAATGCCGTCTGCCCCGGATGGATCAAGACGGACATGGACGTGGCGGATCAGGGCAGCGGTGCTTATTCCGATGCTGACATCATCAATCGGGTGCCCATGGCGCGTTTCGCAAAGGCGCAGGATGTGGCCGAGGCGATCACCTTTCTCGCGGATTCGGATCGCAGTGGATTCATCAACGGCGTGAGTTTACCGGTGGACGGAGGTTGGACCGCCGATGGCAGCTGGGACAGTTTGCGGATTCGTACTCGCGGTTAG
>DATCDX010000164.1:0-2854 GCA_036510475.1 Steroidobacteraceae bacterium | reverse complement strand
CCGACGCGCAGCCGCTCCACCACGCCCGACGCACGCAGCAGCAGCGCAACTTCCTGTCCGGATCCGAGAATGACGAACACCCGCCAGCTCTGGCCGACAAAACTTATATCCCTGACCCGCACGCCGAGTTGCGCGGCATCGACCCCCGGTGGCGGGCTGCCGAGCTCGATATATTCCGGTCGCACCATCAGCGTCACCGGGCCGCGTCGCGGCGAGGTGAAGGGCAGAATCTCGCCCGCGGACCCGAGTCGCAGTGTCCCGTCGGCTTCGGCCTCGCAACCGATCAGGTTCGCCTCGCCGATGAAATCAGCGACATAGCGCGAGATCGGGTCACGATAAAGCTCCGGGCCGCTGCTCAGTTGCATGATCTCGCCCTGGTGCATCACGGCGATGCGATCCGACATCGCAAGGGCTTCTTCCTGGTCGTGCGTGACATAGACGAACGTCATGCCAAGCGACTCATGCAGCCGTTTCAATTCGACCTGCATGCGCTTGCGCAGTTTGAGATCGAGTGCACCCAGCGGCTCGTCGAGCAGCAAGACCTGCGGCTGGTTGACCAGGGCCCGCGCCAGCGCCACACGCTGCTGCTGGCCTCCGGACAGTTCGCGCGGATACCGGCCACCAAACAGCTCCATGCCGACGGTCGCCAGCATGTGCTCCACTCGCCGCGCGGTCTCGGCTTTGTTGATGCCATGCCGTCGGGGGCCGAACGCGACATTATCCGCCACCGTCATGTGCGGAAACAGCGCGTAATGCTGGAACACGGTGTTGACCGGTCGCAGGTGTGGCGGAACGGAAATCATGCTGCGGCCGTCGATGCGAATTTCGCCCGACGTTGGCGTCACAAATCCGGCGATGGCGCGCAACAGCGTAGTTTTGCCGCACCCGCTGGGTCCTAACATGGACAAGAACTCGCCCCGCCGTACCGTCATCGACACGCCAGTGAGGGCCTGCACCGGTCCATATGATTTGACCAGTCGCTCGACCACGATCAGATCCGCCGGCGTGCCCACGCCATGGGCCGGCTCCCCGGCGATCACGGATTGCGAGATGGACAGCCCCCTATCGATAACGCTCGGCTGCGCATGTTGCCGTCAGGTTGACCTTGTCTCAAGACGATTCTGCGGTGCCAACCGAAATATCGATAATCACGCTCAGGAAACGGTCGATCGTGGCGCACGCATCCGGCCCGATAACGATTGTCGATTCGCGTTCCTCTACAACCGCCGGGCCGTCGATGCGATCATCCGGACGCAAACTGTACCTGTCATAGACAGGGCAGTCGATATAGCCGGTTTCGGGAAAGTGCACGTCGCGGTGCCCCTTTACGGGTTGCCGTGATACGTCGCGTGCTTCGTCCGACCCAATGAAATTCAACGCGACCCGGCTCATCGGTGCGGTTGCGGTCAGCCGCCAGCTCAACGCCTCGATCGGAACGCTCTCGACCCGTCGATCGAACAACCGTTCATAGGTTTCCAGAAAACTTTCCCGCACGGATCCGATCGCCTCAGGCCCCAACGCAACCGCGGGCAGCAGCACGTCGATCTCAAAACCCTGGCCGACATGCCGCATATCAGCGCGCCGCTCGAAGGTCAGTTCGTCAGCCCGGGCGTCCGCCAGTAGGCGGCGTGCCTCGCGTTCCATCCCCTCGAACAAGTGGTTGACGTGGTCCCAGTCAATATTATCCAGTCGGCTGACGTAGCTGCGGACGTAGTCGATCGCAGGGGGTGCGACCAGGAGCCCCAGCGCCGACATGACGCCAGCCCCGAGCGGGCACACGACCTGGCGCACCTTCAGCAGCTTGGCGAGCCCATAGGCATGCACCGGGCCGGCGCCGCCGAATGCGATCATGCTATATTGTCGCGGATCCCGCCCTTTCTCCGCCACATGCATGCGGGTTGCGGCGGCCATGTTTTCGTTGACGATGCGATGGATGCCTGCGGCTGCCGCTGTGACTTCCAGTCCCAACGGTGCGGCAAGCGTTTCGATAGCGGCGCGCACCTCGCGGAGATCCAACGGCATTTCACCGCCCAGGAAATAGTCCGGCGACAGATAACCAAGTACCAGATCGGCGTCGGTGACCGTGGGTTGCGCACCACCGCGTCCGTAACAAACCGGCCCCGGATCAGCGCCGGCACTCTCGGGTCCCGCCTTCAGCAGGCCCATGCCATCGACCCGGGCCAAGGATCCCCCGCCGGCGCCGATCTCGATCAGATCGATCACCGGAACCTTGAGCGGCAAGCCCGACCCTTTGCGGAACCGCCGCACCCGCGCTGCCTCAAATTCATGGGCGTGCTCCGGTCGGAAATCATCGATCAGGCACATCTTTGCCGTGGTGCCGCCCATGTCGAACGAGATGACGTGCTCAAGCCTCATCAACCTCGCATAGAAGCTGGCCGCCATAGCGCCCGCGGCCGGTCCTGATTCAATGAGCCGGATCGGGAACTCCTGCGCCGCATTGATTGTGGTGACGCCACCGCCGGAAAGCATGACATGCAGATTGCCGGCGAGCCCCAAGTGCTTCAGCCTCTCGTCCAGCCGGGCAAGGTAGCCCTGCATCAATGGCTGCACATACGCATTGGCGATCGTGGTGCTACTGCGCTCAAACTCGCGGATTTCCGGTGCGACTTCGGATGAAATGCACACTGGCAGATCGGGCGCCATCGCCTGAACGATCGCCCTCGCGCGCTTCTCATGCGCGTCGTTGCGGTAGGCGTGCAGGAAGCAGATCGCGACCGCCGCCCCCCCTTCCACGACAAGCCGTTCGACCGCCTGGCGCAACTGGGCCTCATCGAGTCGGCGGAGCACCCTGCCCGACGCATCTAGCCGCTCGTCGACCTCCATCCGCAGGTGA
>DATCDX010000163.1:0-3976 GCA_036510475.1 Steroidobacteraceae bacterium | reverse complement strand
CGCGGCTTCCTGGTAATCCGCCACGTTCTTGGTGCGCTGCGCCTCGGCATGGTAGTACTGCGCGACGTCCTTAAGGTTGATCTTGAGTTCAGCCACGACCTTGGGCTCGGTCTTAGGCGTACGGCCCTGCCAGAACGCCGTGCCAAAACTGTAGTTCTCCACGAACTCTTTCTTACCCTGCAGCACCAGCAGCGGAAAGCCACCCTTGGCGTACGCCTCGATCGCCGACATTTCCAAAAGAGGCGCCTTCTCGTTGTTGCGGTCCTGCGAAACGAAAGCGCGGTAACTGTCGGCCGCATCCGTGTACCGCTCCTTCTCCAGGTACAGATCGCCCAAGCGCGCATACAGCAGATAGGAGTAGGGCCGCGCCTGGCGTCCCGGCGGCGTGCGACGCTTCACGAACTCGGCGATGCTCTTGGGACCGTCGAGATAGGAGAAGGTGATGGACATCACCCGAAAGGTATCCTCGACCAATTCCCGATTCGGACGGCTCAAGGACTCCAGTTCGATCAGCGCCGCAGGATCGCGCTTCGACACCAGCACCGAGTCCAGCACGCCCCCAAAGGAGCCCAGGCTGCGCTCGTTCTCGCCCTGCTTGAACAGCGACCAGCCATGCTTGTACAGGCTCTGGGTATAGAACGCCGACGACGGCCCGATGTGGATGACCGCCTCGTACGCGGCCTGCGCCTTGGGGTATGCCTTGGCCGCGAACAGCAACTCGCCGCGGCGGAACTGCGCTTCGTCCACGTAGTGACTGTTCGGGTAGCTCGCCACCAGCTGATCGAGCGATGCCAGCGCTTTGTCCGGCTGCGCATCGAGTTCGTAGGCACGCGCCAACTGGTAGAGCACTGAGTCGTTGCGCTCATACTTCGGATACGTCTTCAGCAATGCAGAATACAGATGGATGGCCTCCGTGGCCCGCAAACCCTCATTGGTCACGAGTTCCTGCTCGATGCGCTGCGATTCAGAGCTCTCCAAGTTAAGATCGCCCAGGCGGCGCAGCGCCTCGGCCCGCAACGCCGCGTCACCCGCATTCAAGTCGAGAAAGCGGCGATAGCTGTCCATCGTTTTTTTCTCATCCACGTTCTTGGGCGGATCGGTATTGACCTCGACCGTCTGCGACTCCAGATCCTTGATGGTGGCTGGGTTCTTATTCGCCGCGCTCGCCGCAAGCGTCGGCGCCACCAGCGCCAGCACTAGCGCCAACGCGAGGGCCAACGCGGGCGTCAACGCCGCCGCCGATGGCAGCGCGCCTAGAGCTACGTTCCCGCCCGGAATCGAGCTCAGGCGCATCATGGCTTCGCCTTCGGCGCGTTCTCGGCGTGATCATAGATTGCCGCCAATTCGTAGCGCGCCTGGATCTGGTAAGTCTCGATACGCCGCTTTTGACCTTCCAGTTCGCGGATGGCCAGCGCCTGAAGAAATCGATTCTGCTGCGCCGACACATCGTGCAGGCGCTGTTGCAGCTGATCAATACGCGTGCGCACGGCCGCGACCCGCGCCGCGAAGCCGCCGGTGTCGGTCGGCATGTTCTGCCGTGCCTGCGCCACCCGCAAGACGCGTTTCTGCGTCTGCTTGATATCGCCCTCGAGCTCCTTGACCGAACGGCGTTCGTTCCACAGCCTCGCTTTGAAGCTCGCCGACAATCGCCAATACATGACGCCCTTCATGAGGCGCTCTTTATCCCGCATTTCGGCGAGATCGGGGTCATCCGGGTGCGCGGCGAGATAATCCTCGATGCGCTTCAGCCGTGCCCAGGTCCGCTGCTGCTTAGGGCTGCCCAAGGCCGCGACGTCGTTGGACTTCTCGATTTCATTGATGCGCGATTCGAAGTCAACCCGCTTGCGCGTCAGCGCGTCGAGATCGGTCGCTGCCAGGACGGCATCGGCCTTCGGCACGCGCTGCTTATATGCCAGTTCGCGCGTATCGAGCATGTCGTCGTAGGCGGAAACGCTGTCGCGCCATTTATCCAGATTGCGGCTCATGAAATTGAGCTCGCGATAGTTCTTCAAGCCCTCCTGGAATTCGTTGCTCGCCAGCAGTTGATAGAGATATCGCGACTCGGGCGCATCGGGCAGCGTTTTGAGCTGCCAAATCCAAGTCATATCCTTGGCGTCCCCATTCAAGAGACGGTCGAGCAGATCGCCGCTGCGAATCTTGTCGATCGAGTCATCGATCCGCTTGAGTTCGGCGTCGAAGGACTCGATGGCCGTGTTGTAATAGTCCGCCGCCTGGCCCGTGGCCTTCAGTTGAGTGTAGGCATAGGGCACCGTGAGATAGGACTCCTGAACCGCGGAGTCGAGCAAACTACGCTTGCGCAGCGCCATCCACGGCACCAGGGCACGCTTGAACTCGCCCATCCCTGCGTCCGCCCAACCGACGCCGAGCAGCGCCTTGCTGGAGAACGGACCTTCGAGCCGCACCCGCTGCAAAATGGGCTTGGCTTCCGCGGCGCGCTTGACCTGTAACAGAGCGAATCCCAGTGCCAGGTTGGCCTTGTCCTTGAGCGCCAACAACTCCGGGCTCTGCGTGTCCATGCGGCCCACCCGATCCAGGTACGGCATGGCCTCCGCCAGCCGATCCTTACGCACCAGCGCCACGCCTAGGTTGAACTGCGCGTAGGCGGTCCAATCCGGCGCACCGTGCCAATTGCGTAAAGTGGCAATGGCGTCGTCATAACGCCCCTGGCGCATCATCAGCTCCGCCAGCAGCATATAGCGCTCGGCACTGATGCGCGGGTCGACCTTGTCCGAAACTTGGCCCAAGGCACGCTCGGATTCCTGCAGATAGCCGCGCTGGAACCAAGCCTTCCCCAGGTAGAACCACGCCTTGTTGCGCACCGTTTCCGAGGTATTGGCATTCAACAGCGCCTCGAAAATCCGGCCGGCCTCCACATGCTCGCCCAGCGATAAATACAGACCGCCCAGCAACAGTTCCGCCTCGCCTTGAGTGTGCGGAAGCCGGCCCAATTCCCGAGCCGCCAGCAGCCGGGTAATCGCATCGAAGTAATCGTCTTGGTAGAAATAGAACAGCACGTCGCCGTAGTGCAGATCTTTGACGTCCTGCGGCGCCAGGCCGTTGGGGTCCGGTGCAATGTTCTTCGCCGGCACAGCTGCCCACGGCAGCGCCAGCAGCATTCCGCCGAGGAGCAACGGCCGAAGACTGTTAATCACGCGCCGCACACATCATTCCCAGTCTTTGATCATGAACTCTGGCTGATGGGTCGCTACCCGGTCCGTGATCTTGAGTTCCAGATACTTGGCGCCGACACCCTTGTCGAAGCTGATGGTGGCGCCGCGCTTGTAGTCGCGGTCGTGCGGACCCTTACCGGTGAAGAACGCCACCAATTCATGCTTGCCGACTTTCAGATTGCCGAGATAAAGCTGCTGCACGCCGCCCTTGAGCAAGGCATCCGCCTCGCGCGCGGTGTACAGGTAATTTTTGACTTCCTTGTTGTCGATCTTGACGGTCACCGAATCCAACGCGAAAAACGCGCCCACATCCATCGACACGTACAACGCCACCTGCGTGTTGGCGGGAAACAGTAATTCCTCTTCCAGGACGAACAAGTCCTTGTTCAGATCGATGACGTCCTTCTTCACGCCCTGCACTTCTTGGTCGAGCGTCTTGAAGTCGGCGGGCGGCGTCGTAGCCGCGGTGGGCGCGGTGACCGTCGGCGCAGTTGCCGCCGGCGGTGCGGCCACTTGGGCGGGCGTCGCGACAGTGTTTACCGGCGCTGCGACGGCGGCACCGGCCCACGCACAGGCGAGCACGCTTGCGCGCACGATGATCGATACGACTCGATACTTGGAATTCATAGCTAACCTATCGTTTACTCGCGCAGCAGTTCGCGGATTTGATCGATATAAGCGCGTTCGTCGCCGCGCTTGAAACCGTAATTGGAATAACGCACCACACCCGCGCGATCCACCAGGATCGTCATCGGCATTTTCTGAATCATATAGTCGCGGCCGAT
>DATCDX010000162.1:0-4169 GCA_036510475.1 Steroidobacteraceae bacterium | reverse complement strand
TCTCACCGCCTACCGTGCCTCACCCTTGGTCGTGGTGCTGCCGGAAACCGACGCGCAGGTGCAGGCGATACTCAGAACTTGTCATGGCATGGGGGTGCCGATCATCGCGCGCGGTGCGGGGACCGGCTTGTCGGGCGGCGCCACGCCGCATCGCTTGGGCATCATACTGTCGCTCGCCAAGTTCAATAAAATCCGCAACGTGGATGCGGAGGCGTGCACGGCGGTCGTGCAATGTGGTGTGCGCAACGCGGCGATCAGTGAGGCCGCGGCGCCCTTTGGTTTGTACTACGCCCCGGACCCGAGCAGCCAGATCGCCTGCTCCATTGGCGGCAACGTGGCTGAAAATGCCGGCGGTGTGCATTGCTTGAAATATGGCCTGACCTTGCACAATGTGCTGCGGGTGCGCGGCTTCATGGTGGACGGTGAGCCGGTGGAGTTCGGTTCCGAGGCGCTGGATGCGGCGGGGCTGGATCTCTTGGCGGTGGTCGTAGGCAGTGAAGGCATGCTTGCCGTGACCACCGAAGTCACCGTGAGGCTGATTCCCAAGCCGCAGGTGGCCCGTTGCATCATGGCGAGCTTCGATGACATCGAGGCGGCGGGCGCCGCGGTGGCCAGTATCATCGCACAGGGCATCATTCCGGCGGGCCTTGAACTCATGGACCGTGCGATGACCGCCGCGGTCGATGCCTTCGTGCATGCCGGCTACGATCTGCGCGCCGCGGCCATCCTATTGTGTGAGAGCGATGGCACCGCCGAAGAAGTGGCGGAAGAAATCGTCCGCATGGAGGCGGTGCTCAACGCTGCGGGCGCATCGCGGCTCGAAGTCAGCCGCGACGAAGCGCAACGCCTGAAATTTTGGAGTGGACGGAAGAACGCCTTTCCGGCGTCCGGTGGCATAAGCCCGGATTACATGTGCATGGATTCCACCATACCTCGAAGGAGACTGGCGAAGATGCTGCGCGCGATTCAGCAAATGGAAATCACATACGGCCTGCGTTGTGTGAATGTCTTTCATGCCGGCGACGGCAACTTGCATCCGCTGATTCTATTTGATGCTGGGCAGCCGGACGAGTTGCGCCGGTGCGAACGATTCGGCGCCGACATTTTGGAAACCAGTGTGCGGTTGGGTGGCACGGTGACCGGTGAACATGGCGTCGGCATCGAGAAGCTGAACTCGATGTGTGTGCAATTCTCGCCGGCCGAACGGGCGCAATTCCTGGCGGTAAAGCAGGCGTTCGATCCGCTCTGTCTGTTGAATCCCGGCAAGGTGATACCGACGCTGAATCGCTGCGCGGAATACGGCAAGATGCACGTGCATCACGGCATGCTGCCGTTTGCGGCATTGCCGAGATTCTGATGGATGAACGAGATCAAGTGTTGGCGTCATTGATCGAGCAAGTTGTCGCGGCGCGCGCGGCGCACGCGCGGCTGGAGATTCGCGGCGGCGGCACCAAACGTTTTTTTGGCGAACCGTCCGAAGGTGAACCACTGGACGTGACCGCTCTGGCGGGTATCAGCAGCTACGAGCCGACCGAGCTGGTGGTGACGGCCCGCGCCGGTACCTTGCTGGCGGATCTGGAAGCGGTGCTCGAGGAGCGCGGTCAATGCCTGCCGTTCGAGCCGCCGCGTTTTGCACGGGGCGGAACGGTGGGGGGTATGGTGGCGGCGGGTCTATCGGGACCGGCGCGCGTGAGCGCGGGGTCGGTGCGTGATCATGTATTGGGCGTCACGCTGCTCAACGGCCGCGGCGAAGTTTTGAGCTTCGGCGGACAGGTGGCGAAGAATGTGGCGGGCTACGATGTGTCGCGGCTGATGGCGGGGTCTTGGGGCATCTTGGGGGTCATCTGCGAGGTGTCGCTCAAGGTGTTGCCGAGGGCACTCGCCGGCGCGACCCTGCACTTCGACTGCGACGAGCAGCGCGCGCTCGAATGCTTAAGATATTGGGCTTCGCAACCTTTGTCGATCAGCGGCAGTGCCTGGTACGAGGGACAGCTGCGCGTGCGATTAACCGGCGCGCTGACCGCCGTGCGCAGCACCTGCGAGAAAATCGGCGGCACGGCGCTCGTCCCCGAGGAGGCGCAGGCTTGGTGGCGGAGCGTGCGGGATCAGACCCATGATTTCTTTGCGTTGGGCGAAGCCGATTTGGCGCGGGGTGAAAGTCTCTGGCGGCTGTCCGTGCCCGCGGCCCGCGCGGCGATCAATCTGCCCGGACGGCAGTTCATCGAATGGGGTGGCGCGCAGCGCTGGTGGCGAACCACGATTGATGCCGGAGAGGTGCGCGCGGCGGCCGCGCGTGACGGCGGCCATGCGACGCTGGTGCGCAGTTCGGATAAAAGCGCCGGGGCGTTTAGCCCTTTGAGCGACGTGCTGATGCGCGTCCATCGTGGATTGAAGCTGGCCTTCGATCCGGACGGAGTCTTTAATCGCGGCCGTCTATACGCTGGGCTTTGAGCGGCTGCCATGCAAACGCAATTGAGTTCTGAGTTCGAGGGCACGGCCGATGGCCGAGAAGCGCAGGCCATTATCGGCAAGTGCGTGCACTGCGGTTTTTGCAATGCCACCTGCCCGACCTATCAATTGCTCGGCGACGAACTCGACGGGCCGCGCGGGCGTATCTACTTGATCAAGCAGGTGCTCGAGGGAGCGGAAGTCACGCGCAGCACGCAGCAGCATCTGGATCGATGCCTGACCTGCCTCAATTGTCAAACCACCTGTCCGAGCGGCGTCGAGTACGGTCACCTGGTCGACATCGGCCGCAAGATCGTCGATGCGCGGGTGGAACGTCCGGCGGCGGAGAAGGCGGTTCGCTGGCTGCTCCGGGAGGGTTTGACTTCACCGCTGTTCGCCGCAGCCATGCGGGCCGGCCAACTGCTGCGGCCGCTGCTGCCGGCGGTGCTTAAAAACAAGGTGCCGCCGCGATCTGTGCCGGGCGCAGAGGCGATCCCGACGCATGCGCAGCGGCGCAAGATGCTTCTTCTCAAGGGCTGCGTGCAACCGTCGATGATGCCTGGCATCGACCGCGCTAGCGCGCGCGTGCTCGATGCCGCGGGCATCCAAGTGCTGTATGCCGACGGCACGGGCTGCTGCGGTGCCCTGCGCTCGCATCTCAGCGATCCGCAGGGCGGACTTGCGGACATGCGCCGCAATATCGATGCCTGGATGCCGATAGTATCCACAGGCGGAGTGGAGGCGATTCTGACGTCGGCCTCAGCTTGCGGCGTTGCCATCAAGGAGTACGGGCATGCATTGAGGCATGATCCGCAATATGCGGCCAAGGCGAAAACGATCAGTGGCTTGGCGCGCGATTTAAGCGAACTGCTGCCGGAACTCGCGCCGGCACTGAAAGATCGGCTGCGTGCCGGGGGCTTTCCGCGGCTCGCGTTTCATCCGCCTTGTACGTTGCAGCACGGCCAACGATTGCGCGGCGGCATCGAGACGCATTTGCGCGCGCTGGGATTCAACATCGATGTGGCGGGTAGTGAGAGTCACTTGTGCTGCGGCTCGGCAGGCACCTATTCGCTGTTACAGCCGCAGCTCGCCATGCAGTTGCGCGACCGGAAACTTAAGCATCTGGCGCAGCTCGACGCACAGTGCATCGTATCGGCCAATATGGGCTGCATACAGCATTTGCAGTCGGGCACGGCCACTCCGGTGAAGCACTGGATAGAGGTGTTGGACGAAGCGCTTGAGGACGTGGGCCTGGACGGCCGCCGCGTGTAGGGGGAGATCGATGTGTCTGGTTCTCGTGGTTTGGCGCATGCATTCGGAGTATCCCTGTGTGGTGGCGGCGAACAGGGATGAATTTCACGCACGTCCGGCGGCGCCTGCGCAGTGGTGGGTGGACCATCCGCGGATTGTGGCGGGACGGGATCTTAAGGCGGGCGGCACCTGGCTGGGGTTGACTCGCACGGGCCGCTTTGCCGCGCTCACGAATTATCGCGATCCGGAACAACATCGCGCCGATGCCCCGAGCCGTGGCGGCTTGGTGTTGTCGATGCTGGAGTCCGGCGCTTCGGTGGCGGAAGGGCTGGACTATCTGCGCCATGTGGGCGCGGATTACAGTGGCTTCAATCTGATCTTCTCCGACGGTGAGCGGCTCGGCATCTATGAGAGTGTGGGCGGCGGCGGCCGCGAGCTTGGGCCGGGCATTTACGGACTGTCGAATCACT
>DATCDX010000161.1:0-3246 GCA_036510475.1 Steroidobacteraceae bacterium | reverse complement strand
CGCCGGCGGTCCATTCGAAATATCGAGGCCGCGCGACAGGTAGTGCGTAGCTATAGTGACGGTGCCGGTGAATGCGGGAGCAGGTTCGGGTGGATTTTCGTCGGCGCAAACCGTGCGAACGCAACTTACCGCCGCCACCGCAAGCATCGCCCCGCGCATCCAATTTGAGTGAATCCGTCGTTCCACAGTCAATCGTTGCCATCCGTGCGACGGAGCGCAATCGATCAATTGCGGCCCCATTCGCCAATTCTGATCCTCGAAAATCACAGACTTCGCTATAGTGCTGCAATGAAAAAAACGATGCTGGTGGGGATCATTGCGGCCGTACTGGCGGCCGTCGCTTGGTCTCTCGGTTTCATCGCGCCCTTTGTCATCGGCAACTACTCGCTGTTCGATTTTACCCTGGTTGAGTTTGTGTTTTCCGGGTTTCTGGGGGTCGGGCTCTTGTGGAAAAACGCGCAAACCGTGCGCAAGCTCAAACTCGGCGATTGGATCGCGGCCTGTTCGCTCGGCGTGATTGGCTACGTTGGATATTATCTGGCGGTCATGGGTGCCGCCGTCTATGCGGGTCCCGTGATAGCGCCGGCATTCTTAGGGCTGGTGCCCGTGGTGCTGGCGATCGCCGGCAATTTTCGCGAACGCACGGTATCTTGGAGGGCGCTGGCGCTGCCGCTCTGCATCGTGACCGTTGGGCTGCTGCTGGTGAACGGAAGTGGCTTCGCTCAATCGAGCCCGCTGGAAATGCGATCGCTTCTGATCGGCATTCCGCTGGCGGTATTGGCGGTCGCTCTGTGGACGCTATTCGGCTTGCTCAACCAGAGCGCACTCGCCAAACGACCGCAGATGGACGCCATAGTTTGGGCGGCGCTCATTATGGTGGGCGCCGGATTGGCGATGCTCGTATTCGCGCCGATTGGCTTATGGGCGGGACTGTTCGAGTTCCCGAGACTCGGCCTTCGATGGGATGTCGCGGGTCCATTGATCATATGGGGCGCCGTGCTGGCAATCTTTACCAATCTCGGCGGCGCCATGGCCTGGACCTTTGCATCGCAACGATTGCCGGTGGCACTATCGGCGCAATTGATTACGATGGAGCCCACCTCGGCAACCGTGCTTGGGTTATTCGTCCACCATCGATGGCCTTCGGTGGCGGAGGTCCTGGGCATGATTGTATTGCTAACGGGCGTCGTCATCGCCATCGGGACGTTTGCGCGGTCAATGAACGATGCGGCGGAGCCGCGGACATGGGTCCCAACAGGAAATTCAAGATGAGCATGCCCTCGGCATCACTTCTGCAGGCCTCGCATAGAGCCATGAGTCACATGGCGGATAGAGACACACCCTTCGTCAGCGACGAGTGGTACGTCGTCGCGTTCACCGGCGAGGTTGGCCGCTCGCTCCTTAAGCGCACGGTACTCGGACAGCGGCTCGTCATGTATAGGACCCAGGATGGCGTGCCGATTGCGTTGGCGGATCGGTGCGCGCATCGCTCCTATCCTCTGTCGGCCGGAACGCTCGATGGTGACACGCTCGTGTGTGGTTATCACGGTCTGCGTTATGATGGATCCGGCGACTGCATCGAGGTGCCTTCCCAGACGACCTGCCCGAAGGGCATTGGGGTTCGAGCCTATCCGCTGGTCGAGCGCGGACCGTTCATCTGGGGCTGGTTCGGCGAGGCGGCGAAAGCGGACCCCGCCCGAATTCCGGCAACACCATGGCTCGAGAACAGTGAGTGGGCGTCCTCCCAGGACTATTTTCATCTGCCGGGCAACTACGTGAGCCTGCATGAGAATCTGCTCGATCTGACGCATCTTAGCTACGTGCACGCGCAAAGCTTCGGCACTCCTGACTACGCCCGCGCGCCTTATGAAGTCGAATCGAAGGATGGCCGATTCCGCATCAAGCGAAGTGTCGTTCCGACGCGGCTGCCTCCGGTTTGGGCGCAGCCCACGGGGCTGTTGCACGACCATGCAGCGCGCATCGCGACCTCGGAATTCGCGGCGCCCGGCCTGCATGTCGTCAGTGTGCGCTTCTACGACGCGCGGTTGCCGGAGGCGGACCGGCCGGAATTCTCGATCAAGACCTGCCATGTGCCGACGCCCGAAAATCACGGCAGCACGCACTACTTCATCGTCCACAGCCGTGATTTTTCACCGCGTGATTCGAGCATCACCGAGTTCATGCGCGATGAGCTGTTGAAAGCCTTCCGTGAAGATGTGGACGTGCTTACCCGCCTCGAAGAATTATTGGGTGAGCCGGATCCGCAGCGTTATGAAATCTCCATCGCGTCGGATGCGCCCGCGGTTGCGATGCGGCGATACCTCTTCAAGCGGGCATTCCCGGACGAGGCTGCCGGCGCGTAATCATGCCGCCGGCGATTTGCGCAGCGATCCAGCCGCCGTGCACTAAAAAGCTGATTGTTCATAAATAATCCAGGCTAGGCTGTGGGCTTCGCGCGGACGAAGGGGCCTTTCTGCGAGGGCGGCACCGGCCGGCGCCGGGATTTTCGCCACAGATCGTAGACCGCCAGCGCGCCCGTCAGCAATGCGAGTGCCGCAAAATAGGCCGGTGGTCCGAATGCGCTGATCAGGCCGCCGACGAGCAAGGGCCCGAAGGCCGCGGCGGTCCCATTCAGCAGCAGCAGCGCGCTGCTTGCGGCGACCATCTGCGCGGGTTCGAGTTTGTCGTTGACATGCGATACCGACAGTGAATATAGCGTCAGAGCGAAGCCGCTGAACAGAGCCGCAAGAGCCAGGAAGACGGGGTGAGGCATCTTCGGGAACGCGACGATGCAACCGGCAACGATCATCGCGAGCGTACAGGCGCCGGCGATCACCGTGCGGCGATCCATGCGATCCGACAACCGGCCGACCGGGTATTGAGTTATCACGGCCGCCAGGATGCTAAGCCCCATGAACGTGGCGACGCTCTTGGTGTCCAAGCCGCTGAGCTTCGCGTACGCGGGACCCATCGAGAAAATGATGGCGGATACCATTCCGGATACGGTGACCCCCACGACGCCCAGCGGCGAATTGCGATAGAGCTCGCGAAGCCGCACCTTCGATGGCTTGGCGTGCTCGGGCACTTGCTGCTCGGAAACCACTATCGGCACCATTGCGAGCGAAATGAGCGCCGACACCAGCATGAACGGAATGAGCGTACGCGGGTCCGCCAGGATCAGCAGGAACTGCGCGGCGCCGAGTCCGCCATACAATACGAGCATGTATACGGCGAATAATCTGCCGC
>DATCDX010000160.1:0-4121 GCA_036510475.1 Steroidobacteraceae bacterium | reverse complement strand
TCTACGGTGCGTGCGGTGGCGGCCGGCGGCGCACGCGGCCGCCCTACGGCGCCGGCCGCCGCAACGCGCGCTTCTGCCGTGGCGGTGGCTTTTGCCGCTGCGGCGGCGGCGGCGGCCGCCGCCAACGACGCCGCGGACTCGGCAGGCGCGTTGCCGGAGGCTTCCGCGCGCGAGGCAGGCATGGGTATGTGCACGACTTCCCCGCGCCTTAGCGCGCGCGTGCCGTTCCAACCGTTGGCCGCCAGCAGCCTGCTTAAGGTCACACCGCTGGCCGCTGCCACTCCCGCCAAACTCTCGCCGCGGCGCATGCGATATGCGCCGTCGTTACGCTGCGCCACGTAGCGTTGCGCCGGCGGCAGCCGCGCCCAGGCCGCCGCGATTTCATCGGTCGTTTGCGCGCCCGGCACGCGCAGCGTGTAACCGCGCGGCACGAACCGCGCGCCGCTCCAGATCGGAGGCCGCAACGCCGGGTTCAAGACGCGCAGCGCGCCCATGTCGACTTTGAATGCCTTGGCGAGCGCCTCGATGGGAATGTAGTCCGGCAGATCCGACACCGTGCTTTGCGTTTCGGGAAGGCGCGTGATCGGACCGAAGAACTTCTCCGCGTTGCGGTCGACCTCCAGCGCCGCCAGGAAGGCGACATAAAAATTACGGGAGGCGAAGCCGAAAGTTCTGCCCTGAAAATGCTTGACGATCACGGCGATGTCGCTGGTGCCCAGTTCGTCCTGCGCGCGGCGCAAGCCCCCGGGGCCGTGATTGTAGGCGGTGACCGCGAGCGGCCAAGTCCCCAGCAGCCGGTAGTTGTAGAGCATCAAGTTCGCGGCCGCGTCGGTCGCGCTGTACGGATCCAGCCGTTCGTCGACCAAGCGATCGACCCGCATGTATCGCCGTGCGGTCGACGGCATGAATTGCCACAGACCGGCCGCGCCGACTTTCGAATAGGCCGCGAGGTTGAACGATGATTCGACATGAGGGAGCGCCGCGATCTGCGGTGGGACGCCGTGCTGCGCCAGGGTACGCGCGATCTGCTTTTCCCAGACCGCGGCTCGAATCAGCCCGTCATGGAAGCGATCCGCCTGTCCCAACTGAAAGCGTATGCGCGCGATCGCGTCGCGAAAGTCGGACGCGCTCGCGCTGTCGCCGAAGGCGTGCAAGATGCGCGTCTCATGCGCCGTCAGATTAACGGTGTCGCCCGCCGCGAACCGCCGCAATAGCGCCGTGTAGCGTGCCTTGGCCTCCGCCACACGCCGTTCGCGCTGCGTGGGCGGCGCCGCCGGATCGAAGCGCAGCACCTCGTAGACCAGCCCGAGATTCCGGTCATCGTGCAGCAGCCCTTGATCGGTGGTGACCTCGGTGTACACGCGAATCCAGAAGCGCACATCGGGCTCGAGTGCCGGCGGATATACGAACGGGTCAAGCGCTTCCGCAGCCGCCCCACGCGTATCCGGCGCGGTCGCGCTCGCCTGCGCGGCGACCGCATGCCCGTTGAGGAGCGGCGTGAGCAGGAGCGCGAGCGCGGCTAACTTGAATAGCTTGACTATCGGCGGATTACCCGTGCGCGGACTACCCGCACTTGGAGTCGCCGCAATTCAAGCAGGTGTTGCAACCGTCCATCATCACCACCGCGGCGGTGCTGCACTTCGCGCACAGCTGTGCGCCCTCCGGAAAATGCGACTTCGAAAAGGCATCGGTTTGCTTGGTTCGCGCCTCGAACTCCGCGCGCTTTTCCTGCACGAGCTTGCGCTGATGCTCGTCCAGCTCGGGCTTCTTGAGCAGTCCGATCGATTGCAGGTGGCGTTCGATGACGTAGCCCAACTCGGCGATGGTCGAAGGCATGAATTTCCCGCCGGGTTGCCAGTAGCCGCCCTTCGGATCGAATACCGCCTTCAACTCGTCGACCAGAAACGTCGTATCGCCGCCCTTGCGAAATACCGCTGAAATCACCCGCGTCAGCGCCACGATCCATTGGAAGTGATCGAGATTCTTCGTGTTGATGAACACCTCGAACGGCCGCCGCTGCTCGTACTGCGTCCCTTCGTTGAGCAGGATGTCGTTGATGGTGACATACATGGCATGGTCGGAAACCGGCGTCTTGATCTTGTACGTCGAGCCGATCAGCACGTCGGGCCGCTCGAGCTTCTCGTGCATCCAAATCACGTTGTCCTTGGCCTTCGGCGGATCCTTGGGCGCCGGCGCATCCTTCGCTTCGGGCTTGAGTACCCGATATTTCGCGATTTTCTTGTCGATCTTGATGTGAGCCATATCAGAACTTCCCGTAATAGCCTTCTTTCAGCGCATCGAACAGATTGGCGGCGGTATGCATCTCACCGTCGTATTCGATCTCCTGATCGCCCCTCGCTTCGACTTCCGTGCCGTCCTCCAGAGTGAACACATAGGTCGTGTTCTTCAGGTCGTCTTCCTTGACCAACACGCCCTGGAATGCCTCCGGATTGAAGCGAAACGTCGTGCAGCCCTTGAGACCCTGGTCATACGCGTACATATAAATGTCCTTGAAATCCTCGTACTTGTAATCGGTCGGGACATTTGCCGTCTTCGAGATCGACGAATCCACCCACAGCTGCGCCGCCGCCTGAATATCCACATGCTCCTTGGGGCCGATATCGTCCGCGGAGATGAAATAGTCGGGCAACTTCTCCGCCGGATTCTGCGCCGCGTTATTCGACGAGGGGGGCATGGCGCGGGGATTCACCAACTCGCGGTACGCCAGCAGTTCGAACGAAAACACATCGATCTTCTCTTTGGACTTCTTGCCTTCACGCAGCACATTGCGGAAATAGTGATGCGCGAACGAGGGCTCGATGCCGTTCGAGGCGTTGTTGGCCAGCGACAGTGAGATCGTGCCGGTGGGCGCGATCGAGGTGTGGTGCGTGAAGCGCGCGCCGACCTCCGCCAGTTCGTCGACCAATTCGGGCGACGCTTCGGCGATTCTCTGCATATAGCGGCTGTAGCGCGCATGCAGCACCCGGCCCGCAACCCGTGCGCCGACGCGCCATCCATCCTTGACCATCTCGGGGCGCTTGCGCAGCATCTCGCGCGTCACCACGAACTCCTCGTTCATGATCGGCGCAGGTCCCTTCTCGCGCGCCAGATCGAGCGCGGCTTCCCAGCCCGCCACCGCCATTTCACGCGACACATTCTGGGAAAACGCCACGGATTTCTTCGAGCCGTACTTCATGCACAGCATGGTGATGGCCGAACCCAACCCCAGGAAACCCATGCCATGACGGCGCTTGCGGATGATTTCTTCCCGTTGCTGCGCCAGCGGCAGTCCGTTGATCTCGACCACATTGTCGAGCATGCGCGTGAACACCTTCACGACTTTGCGATACGTCTCCCAATCGAAGCGCGCATTCTCGGTGAACGGATCGACCACGAACTTGGTGAGGTTCACCGAGCCCAAGAGACACGAGCCGTAGGCCGGGAGTGGCTGTTCACCGCAAGGATTGGTGGCGCGGATGCTTTCCGTCCACCAGTTGTTGTTCATCTCATTGACCTTATCGACCAGGATGAAGCCCGGCTCGGCAAAGTCATAGGTCGAGGACATGATCACATCCCAGACGCGGCGGGCCGGCAAGATCTTGTAGATCTTGCAGGCGACCAGGCCTTCCTCGTTCGCGACGTACCCTTCGGTGTGCGGCCACTCGCGCCACACGAACTTCGCGGCGTCGTCGAGGTCCGGATGCTCCGACTCGAACTCCTGCACACCGAGCGGGAAAGCCAATGTCCAGTCACCGTTGCTCTTCACCGCCTTCATGAAGGCGTCCGTGATGAGCAAGGACAAATTGAATTGCCGCAGGCGTCCGTTCTCGCGCTTGGCCCGGATGAATTCCAAGACGTCCGGATGTCCGATATCGAAGGTGCCCATTTGAGCGCCACGCCGGCCCCCGGCCGAGGACACGGTGAAGCACATCTTGTCGTAGATATCCATGAACGACAAAGGACCGGACGTATAAGCGCCTGCGCCCGATACGTAGGCGCCGCGCGGCCGCAAAGTCGAGAATTCGTAACCGATGCCGCAACCCGCCTTGAGCGTCAGGCCGGCCTCATGAACTTTGTTCAAGATATCGTCCATGGAATCGCGGATCGTGCCGGACACGGTG